>DATLVL010000252.1:0-15229 GCA_035577525.1 Gemmatimonadales bacterium
CCCGAGCTCAATGTGTTCGGGTCCTTTCCACACGTACGGGGACTTGCGGCGTTCGGGCCCCATCCGTTGTTCGCCGGGCTGGGGCAGGGCACGTACCTCTGGGCGCCGGCCGAGGGCGAGCGGGACAGCCACGCGACGTACGCGCGAGGACGCCGTCCGCGCTGGGGCGCGGTCGTGGCGTGCGAGCGGTCGTACATCCATGTCAACGCCGATCGCGTCGTCGCCTGGGAATACGCCGTCGGATCGGGCGGTGTGCTGTGTATCGGGGCGCACATCGTCCCCGCCGCGCCCGACCGCCGCTTCCGGCGTCAGCTCGCCGCGGTCGTGAAGAACGCGCTGTGCGGCGAAGCGATCCCTCACGAACGGCGCTCCTTGCCGGCGGCTACCTGGCCCGTGCCGGGACGCTGCGCCCGGGAGGATGCCAACCTCGTGCTGCCCGACCGCGTCAGTCTGGACGGACCGCTCCCGGGTCTCGAATCGCCGCTGCACGTGGCGAGCCGCGCCCTGTCCGACGACGCGGTGACGATCGCCGGTCGCCGCGCCCTCGTGGTCGGCGGGGAGCAACGCGGCATCGCGGAAATCTGGATGCATCCCTACCGGGTGCTGCAGGACCTCACCGTGACGATCGGCGGCGAGACGCCGCTGATCCGCGATGCGCAGATCACGCCCGTCGTGATGCAGCGGCACCTCGTGAGCCGCTCGCGCATCGTCGAAGAAGCCGTGGCCACGGCGCTCGACCACACGATCGTATTCATCGACTACCGGCCCGAAAAGGTGGGCCGGGCGCGAGGGCTGCGCCTCGCCACCGATCTGCTGCTGCGCTGGCGCGTCGACCTGCGGCGCACCTGGCCCTACCCGGCGGGAGCCGGCGGCGACCTGCGATACCGGCTCGCTTCGGACGGGCGCACGTTGCTGGTGAGCGACACCTCGGGGTCGCCGCGCGCCGCGTTTCTGACCAGCGATGAAGCGGAGTGGCGGATTCGGCCGCTGAAAGACCAGCCCGCGCTCGACGTGGAGCTCCGCGTGGCGCTCGAGGCGCCGTTCCGGCTCGTCGTGGTCGGCGGATCGTCCCGCGCCGAGCTCGACGCGGCGATCGCGGCACTGGGCCGGCGCGCTGTCGTAGGGCTATCGGCGCAGCGCAGCCGGCACGAAGCCCAGGTGCAGGAGCAGCTCGTGCGACTGCGCTCCCCCGACGAGCCGGTCAATCGCGCGTTCGAGTGGGCCAAACTGCGCCTCGACAGCTTTTTCGTGGAGACTCCGGGCGTGGGCCGCTCCCTCGTGGCAGGGTACGCTCCGGCACGGACAGGGCGGGGCGACGGACGCCCGGGGTACGCGTGGTATTTCGGGCGCGACGCGTGCTGGACGGCGTTTGCGCTGCTCGCCGCCGGCGACTACGCCAGCTGCCGCCTGATCCTGCGGTTCCTCGGCGCATCGCAGGATGTGAGCGGAAAAGTGATCCACGAATACACGACGAGCGGACTGGCGCATTACGATGCCGCCGATGCAACGCCGCTCTATCTGCTCCTCGCGGGGCGCTACGCGGCCTGGACGGGAGACCTCGCCTTTCTCGCCGAACGCTGGGAGGAGCTCGAGCGGGCGTACCGGTACTGTCTCGAGACGGACACCGATGGCGATGGCTTGATCGAGAACACCGGCGTGGGGCACGGCTGGATCGAGATGGGGGCGCTCTCCAGCGCCCACGTGTCGCTGTATCTCGCCGGGATCTGGGCCGCGGCGCTGTCCGGCCTCGCTCCAATCGCACGCGGCCTGGGTCACACCACGCTCGCCGACGAGCTGAGCGAGCGCGCGGCGCGCGCGCGCGAGCAAATCGCGACCCGCTTCGCCGTAGACGGGGACTTCGCGCTCGGCTTGCTCGCCGATGGAACGCCGCAGCGTCGGCAGACGGCGCTCACGGCTGTGCCGCTGCTGCTCGGCGCGATCGACGTCGAGCGGGCGCCGCGCTGGCTCGATGCCATCGCGTCGCCCGCGTTCACGACGCCGTGGGGCGTGCGTCTCATCTCGCGCGACGATCCGATCTACAGCCCCGCGGGACACCAGACGGGCACCGTATGGCCGCTGTACACCGGGTGGGTGAGCCTCGCCGAGTACGCGTGTCATCGCGGTGAGCAGGCGTTCGCGCACCTGATGGCGAATGCGCGCCTGCCATTCGCGCGGGGGCAGGGCTCCTTCGCGGAGGCGCTCGACGGCGACGTCGGGACGATCGCCGGCGTGTGCCCGGAGCAGGCGTGGTCCGCCGCGCTGCTCGTCGCGCCGCTGATCGAGGGATTGCTCGGAGCCAGGCCCGATGCGCTCGCCAATCGCCTGACGCTCGCACCGCATCTGCCCGCGCAGTGGAGCGAGTGCGAGTGGCGCGGCCTCCACGTGGGGCACACGACGCTCGACGTCCGCGTCACGACCGCCGCGGAGCGCGTCGTGGTTCGGTTACGGCGCACCGCGGGCGGTCGGCTCGACGTCACCGCCGCGCCGGCGATCTCAGCACACGGCTCGGTTGAAGTACGGGTGGATGACGAGCTGCTCCAGCCGCGGCTCGAGGTGCATCAGGGGTGCCGGCACGCGCATGTCAGCTTCGAGCTCGCCGACGAGCACGAGGTGGAGTTCGTTACTGGCCTGCAACCTTGACGGGGACGCTGCTCGAAGCGAGGAACGGCCGCCCCAGCTGACCCTGCGTCCCGTCTCCCCAGCAGTACAACACCAGTCCGTCGGTCAGTCCGCACGTGAACGCCGCTCCGGCGTGCACCTCCGTGAAGTGCAGGCCGCCCCAGACCTGGACTGGAGTCGGCCGGTCGATCTGCGAGCTGTCGCCGAGCTGGCCGCTCGTATTGGCGCCCCAGCAATAGGCGAGACTGTCGGTGGTGATGCCGCAGGAGTGCTGGCCGCCGGCGGAGATCGTGCGAAAGCCGAGGCTGCCCGCCACGGCAGTCGGTACCGCTACGAGCGAATCAGGGAGTCCGGTGCCCGTTTGACCGCGGGAATTGGCGCCCCAGCATCTCGCGGCTCCCCCGACGGCGACGGCGCAGCTGTGATTTCCGCCGGCGGCGATCGTGGTGAACGTCTGGCCGGCAGCGATCGAGGTCGGGAAGAGCTCGTCGGTCGTGGTGTTGTCGCCGACCTGGGATGAGGAATTACCGCCCCAACACCACGCCGACTGATCGGTCGCAACGGCGCAGGTGTGCACGGCGCCGGTGCTGATCACGAGCCAGCGGGTGTCGCCGGCGATCTCCGCGGGTGTCGTACGATCCATCCCCACGCCGTCGCCCAGCTGGCCGGAGCTGCCGGCGCCCCAGCAAATCGCGGACCCTGACGTGCCGAGTCCGCAGGTGTGCGCGCCGCCCGCGGCCACGCGCGCGAATTGCACGCTCGAGGTAATGACGAGCGGTATGGCCGGGTTGCTCGCCGCGCCGCTGCGACCGAGCCGTCCATTCGCCTCGCGCCCCCAACACCAGACCGCGGCCGTCTGATCGATGGCGCAGCTGTGCGCGCTGCCTGCGGCGATGGCGGTGAGCGGCGTCGGGATCCCAACCCGTTGCGGCACCGGCTCGACGAATGACGCACTGCCGGTTCCGATCTGGGCGTCATTGTTCTGCCCCCAGCAGTATGCGTGGCGGTTGTTGGCGACGGCGCACACATGGTTGGCGCCGCTCGAAAACGAGTTGTACACGATGGGGGTGACGAAGACCGTGACGGCCCCGGCGACCACGCCGGCGTACGCGCGGACCGTCGCCGATCCGGGGCGGAGCCCGCGTACCGTTCCCAGCTGATTCACGATCGCGACGATCGTCGTGTCGGACGAGACCCAGCTCAAGACGGCGCCCGTGAGGACGTTGCCCGCGGTGTCCTGCACCTGCGCCGCGAGCCGCAGCGTGTCGTCGGTGATTACCGTCGCGGAATCCGGGGTCACGCGGACACTCGCCGGCTCGGGCGGCGGCGGCGGATACGGCGCCGGCGGGACGAACGGTCCCTCACACCCGAGCAGGGCGACGACGGTGACCAGCGCGAATGGTCGCATGGAGCGTTGCACGAGGAAGCTAATACCCGACGATATCGCATTTCGCCGCTGGCGCAGCGCAGAGAGGCCGCCGTAGGTTATCGGCGGCATGGCTTCCGTCACCCTCAAGAACCTGACGAAGCAGTTCAATAGCGGCAATCCCGCGCTGGGCGAGCTGTCCCTCGAAGTGCGAGACGGTGAGCTCCTCGTCCTCCTGGGTCCCTCCGGGTGCGGCAAGACGACCGTGCTGCGCTGCATCGCCGGCCTCGAGGAGGCGACCTCCGGGCAGGTCCTGATCGGCGATCGCGACGTCACGCAGCTCTCTCCCGCGGACCGGGACGTCGCGATGATGTTTCAGAACTACTCCCTCTACCCGCACCTCACAGTAGCGGACAACATCGCCTTTCCCCTCTCGCTACGCCGCATCTCGGCGGCGGATCGCACGCGCCGCGTTCGCGCCGCCGCCGATCGACTCGGGATCGGCGATCTGCTGGATCGCCGGCCGGGCGAGCTGTCGGGCGGCCAGCGCCAGCGCGTCGCCCTGGGCCGGGCCATCGTGCGCGAGCCCAAGGTGTTCCTGTTCGACGAGCCGCTCTCCAACATCGATACGCAGCAGCGCATCGGGCTGCGCGCCGAGCTGTTGCAACTGCATCGCGACCTGGGGACGACGATGATCTACGTCACGCACAGCCAAATTGAAGCGATGACGATGGGAGAGCGCATCGCCGTCCTGCAGGGCGGGCGGCTGCGCCAGGTGGGCACGCCCGGAGAGGTCTACGCCAACCCCGCCGATGCTTTTGTGGCGGGCTTCGTCGGCAGCCCCGGCATGAACGTTCTGTCCGCGGCCCCGGAGGCGGACCGCAAGCGCGTCCTCGCGGTCGGCTCATTGCGGCTGAAAGTCCCCATGAATATCTCCGGTGGCGTCCTGCTCGGCATCCGTCCCGAGCATGTCGAGATCGAGCTCCCCGGCGTCGGCGTCGGCGATGCCGATGTGCGCATCGTCGAGCCGCTCGGCAGCGACACCCTGGTCCACCTCGACGCCGGCGGCGCAGCGCTGGTGGCCAAAGTGCAGGGCATCCCGCTGATTCGCGCGGGAGACAAGGTCGGCGTGCGCATCGACCCGACGCAGCTGCACCTCTTCGACGCGACCGGCGCCCGGCTGGGATGACGCGCCGCACGCTCACCGCCGTCATCCTGCTGCTTGCGTCGGCCTGTCGGACCGATCGCACCGTCCTGGCGCTCGCCGACTGGGCGGACTATCGGGAGTCCGAAGTCGAGGACCGCGCCCTCGCGCCGTTCGCGGCGGCGCATCCCGGGGTCGTGGTCGAACAGCAGAGCTCCGGGACCGGTCTGGTGGAGTACCGCGAGCGAATTCTCACGTCGATCGCCGCCGGTCACCCTCCCGACGTGTTTCTCCTCGACCACACCGATGTCCCGGCGTTCGCCGATCACGGGGCGGTCATCGATCTCGCGCCCTACCTGGCGCGGCTGGGGATCGATCCGGCGCGCTACGATTCCACGGTGCTCGGCATGTTCCGCCGCGGCGCCGCCGTGTACGCCCTCCCCAAGGGTTACACGCCGATAGTGATCGTCTACAACAAGGACCTGTTCGACCGCGCCGCGCTGCCGTACCCGACGAGCGACTGGACGTGGGACGAATTTCGCCGCGTGGCGCGCGTGCTCACGCGCGATACCGACGGCGATCGCCGTGTCGACCAGTGGGGGACGGCGTTCGACCGGCGCGCCTTTCTCTGGATACCGTGGCTCTGGTCGGGCGGCGGCGACGTGCTCTGTGCCGACGGGTCGCGGGCGACCGGTTGCCTCGACAGCCCGCAAAGCGTGGCCGCGATCCGCTGGCTCACCGGCTGGGTGACCGACGACAGCATCGCCCCGCGCACCGAAGACAACTTGCGCCTCTTCTATTCTGGCAAGGTCGCCATGCTGACGACGGGCCACGACCGGATCCCCAGCTTGCGGCCCTACGTCGATGACGGCCGGCTGCGGATCGGTTTCGTCGAGATCCCGCACCGCGCCGGCGTTCAGCCGCAAACGGTCGTGTACGCTTCGGGTCTCGCGGTGCCCGCCGGTGCGGCCCATCGCAAGCTCTCGGTGGAGCTGGCCGCCTACCTCGCCGACTCGCTCGCCGAGGCGATCCGGCTGAGCGCGGGAATCGAGCTGCCGAGTCTCACGGCTTCGGCGCAGACCGTTGCGATCCTCGACACGACCGGGTGGGAGCCGGTGTTTCTGCGCGCGATGCACCACGCCCGGGTGCCGTGGGGAGCGCGGGTGGCGCGCTGGCGTGAGATCGAGGCCGCTCTTCCCGACATGATGGATCGCATCGTGCTGCAGCACGTCGATGCCGCGGTCGCGGCGCACGACCTGGCGCACCAGATCGACACCGTGCTCACCGCGGCCGATCCATGAAGCGACTGGGACGGCGCTTCGCCGCCGCGCTCGTCATGGGCATCGCCGCACTCGCGGCGCTCGCCGCCGCCCGCATCGTGATCCATCGCGCTGAAATCGCGACGGCCGAGCGCTCCGCCAACTCCGCCGCCGCCTACCTCGCCCTCGTGACGCCGACCGCGCCGCACGACTCCGCCTATCAGCTGGTACAGCTCCTCGCCCAGGCACGCGGCATCGGCACGCTCCCCGGGTGGGTCGACGTCGTCGAGGTCTATCACGGGAACGCCCCGCTGGTGCACGCCACGGCGGCGCCCTTGCCCCAGGCGACCCTCGACGAGCTGCGCCAGCGCGAGGTGCCGCTGTTGTCCGGGGATGAGGTGATCGTCCCGCTGAAGGACAAGGACGACTGGGACGGCGTCGGCGCCGTGGCTGTACGCGTCGTCTCCCCCGACGACGCGATCCTCGGCGGGTGGGGGATCGTGCTCGTGATCGTACTTGCCGCCGCGGGAGCCGCGGTGCCGGGTCTCCGGCGTCCCGCCATTCTCGCCTGCCTGCTCGGCGCTGTGCTCGTCGGCTCGATGGCGTACGCCCGTATCGTGGCCGGCGAGGCCGCGGCGACCGACCGCTGGTTGGCGCGCACGCGGCTGCTGCTCGGCGAGGCGTCGTCGCGGCTGTACTGGACCGGCGCGACGTCAACCGCGCAACGCCTCGCTCCTCTGGCGCGTGGCGCGGAGATTCTGACGGACTCGGGCAGCACCGAGATCCAGCGTACCGAGGTCAACGGCATCCCTCGGGCGAGCGTGATGGCGGCCCTCGGCCCAGGGCGATGGCTGACGGTGTCGGTGTTGCCCGGGGAAACGAACGCCGGCGGCTGGCTCGTGGTGACGCTGGCGCTCGCGCTGCTCGGTCCCGCCGCCGTCTGGCTGATGGAATGGTTCGTGCGCGCCCGCAGGCGGCCGCGGTCGTTCCACGAGACGCTGACCGCCTGGGGATTTCTCGCCCCGGCCACGTTGCACCTCGCGGCTTTCTCCTTCGCGCCGATGGTGTTCGCGCTGTACCTGTCGCTGCATCGCTGGAATCCGATCGAGGCGGCGCAGCCGTTCGTGGGGTTGGACAACTTCGTCGCGCTGGCGCGCGACCCGCTCGTGTGGGTGTCGCTGCGCAATACGCTGCTCTACACGCTGCACGTCCCGGTGGCGATGGCGATCGCGCTCACGATCGCGCTGCTGCTCCGGCGCAGCACGAAGGGCGCGCTGCTCGGCCGCCTCGTGTTCATTCTGCCGTATGCGTCGTCGGTCGTGGCGGTCGCGCTCGTGTGGCAGTGGCTGTATCACCCCGAATTCGGCCTGTTCAACTGGGTCGCCGGCGCGCTGGGGTGGCAGCCGGTGGACTGGTTGGGGGACTCGCGCACTGCGCTCCTCGCGGTGATGATCGTCTCCATCTGGCTCCAGGTGGGCTACCAAATGGTGCTCTTCCTGGCCGGCCTGCAGGCGATCCCCCAGGACTACGTCGACGCCGCCCGCGTAGACGGCGCCAACGCATGGCAGCGATTTTGGCGCGTCACGTTTCCACTGCTTCGGCCGGTGACGCTGTTCGTGCTGGTCACGGGCATCATCGCCTCGTTCCAGGTCTTCACCCTGGTGTTCATCCTCACGGGCGGGGGCCCGCTGCACGGCACCGACGTCATCGTGCTGCGCATCTATCGCATGGCCTGGGAGCTGCTGCAGTTCGGCGGGGCGAGCGCCCTGTCGGTCGTGCTGTTCCTGCTGCTCTTCGTGGCGACGTGGATCCAGTTCCGGCTGCTGGGACGGCGGGTGGAGTATGCGTGAGCGCTGGCTGGCGCGCGCGACGCGCGGGACGGGGCGGGGCATCGGCCTCGGGTTCGTGCTCCTGCTCGGAGTGATCGTCGTGTTGCCCTTCCTCTACATGATCACGACGTCGCTCATGGACGAGTTCGAAGTGCTGCGCACCCCGCCGGCAGTGCTTCCCGCCCATCCGCGGTTCGGCAACTACGGCGCGGCGCTGACGGCGCTGCCGTTCTGGCGTTTCTTCCTCAACTCCGCGATCGTCTCGCTCTGTGTGGTCGCGGGGCAGCTTGCCACGAGCGCCACGGCGGCATACGCCTTCGCCCGGCTGCGCTTTCCCGGACGCGACCGCGTGTTTCTCCTCTTCCTGTCGGTGTTGATGGTTCCGGTCGTCGTCCTGCTGATCCCCCGGTTCCTGATCGTGAGCGCCCTCGGGTGGGTCGACAGCTATGCCGGTCTCATTTCGACGGAGCTGGTCACCGTGTGGGGCATCTTTCTGCTGCGACAGTTCTTTCTGACGCTGCCCCGAGAGCTCGAGGACGCGGCGCGGCTCGACGGGGCGGGGGAGTGGCGGGTGTTCTGGAAGGTGGTGCTGCCGCTGTCCAAACCCGCGTTGGCGACGGTCGCCGTGTTCGGCTTCGTCGACCAATGGAAGAGCTTCCTGTGGCCGCTGGTCGTCACCCGTTCGGTGCGGATGCAGGTGGTCGAGGTGGGGATTGCCTCGTTCCACGGCATCTACGGCTCCAATTGGCCGTTCCAAATGGCCGCGGCGGTGACGGCCGTCCTCCCTCTCGCGATTCTCCTTATCTTGGCACAGCGCTATTTCGTGCGCGGCATCCAGCTGACGCGCGGATCCTGAACTCCGGGGAACGGGATGCGCGCGCCGGTGGTAGCAACTGGACCACGCGACATCCGACGACAATCGCATTGCAGAGGAGAACGAACGTGCGGCGAGCCATTGGGCCGGTGCTCGGAGCGCTGATCGTCTCATCCGTTCCGCTGGACGCCCAGGCGGCGTTCACGATCGGGTACGACGGCACGCTCGGCAGCAACTGGCAGATCGAGGCGATCGAGGGGGGGGTGGTCGGGCACACCGGGCTGGGACCGGTGCGCTACCTCTCCGGCACCGTGCGGATCGGCTGGTTCGGTGATCAGGGGGCCATCATCGGCGGGACGCGCGGCTTCATCGGAGCCGCAGCCCTCGCATTGCGCAGCGGCCGCATCAGCGTGTTCACGGTCGGGGACGACCAGAATCCGACCATCGTGGCGGCGGACCTGTCGCTCGAGGCCGCTGGCTACCTGGCGGCGCACGCGCCCAGTCCCTGGGTGCCGCGTTCGCTCTCGCTCGCTGCGTTGCCCGGGATCCGTGTGGGGCAGGCGGGAGGTGGGCAGTTCGTCGTGCTCGCGGGACCGGCCTGGTTCTCCGGAGGCGGCACGTGGCACGCGCACGCCTTCTTGAGCGCCCGCTATGAGGTCCCGTTGGGGGAAAGGCACTAGATTAGCGGCGCAATGCCAGAGTCGACGGTCGAGTCGTCTCCCGCCGGGCTCCGCGTCATCGCGGATGTCGCCGCGGTGTTCTCCGCGGGTCTCGTCACTGAGGATGCACTCGCCCGTGTCGTCGTGGTGTTGCGGCGTGGCCTCGACCTCGTCGACGCCCGCGTCTGGCTGCGCCGCTCCGACAAATCCAGCTACGACGCGATTCCCCGGTCTTCCGATGCCGCTCGGTTCACGCCCAGCCCCGAGTGGTTCGGCCGCGAGCCGGAGCGCGAGCGTATCGCGGGCGGTGGGACGCGGGTGCGGTTTCCGCTGTTCTTCGAAGGCCAGGGACTCGGGGCGCTCGAGCTGCGCACCGACGGCCGGCGCGCCGACACCCATATCCTGGATATCGGACAGGTGGTGGCGCGGATTCTCGCCCCGATCATCGCCGCCAACGAGCTGTCGCAGGATCTCGCCTCCGAAGTCGCGCTGTCGGCGCGCGAGGCCGAGGCGCAGCGCAACTTCGTCGCCCGCATCATCGACTCTCTCCCCGTCGGACTCTACGTCATCGATCGCGACTACATGATCCGCGCCTGGAACCGCCAGCGCGAAGCGGGAACGCTCGGCGTGGCGCGCGGCGAGGCGGTAGGGCGTGAAATCTTCGGGGTCCTGGACCGGCAGCCGCGCGAGCTGCTGCGCCGCGAGTTCGACCGGGTCTTCGACACCGGCGAGATCCAGCAGATGGAAATGGAATCCACCGCGAGCGGGGAATCGCGCTTCTTCCGTGTGTCGAAGATTCCGATGCGGCTGGACGACGTCCACATCACGCACGTCATCACGATCGCCGAGGATGTCACGGAGTGGCGCATGGCGCAGCAGCGGCTCGGCCAGACCGAGAAGCTCGCGGCCGTGGGGCAGCTGGCCGCCGGCGTCATGCACGAGATCAACAACCCGCTGGCCACGATCCTCGCGTGCGCCGAGGCCCTGAACCGTCGCGTGGAAGACCTCGACGCGGCGGCGCGGCCGCCGTTCGAGGAATACCTCAACATCATCGACGCCGAGGTGCAGCGCTGTCGCCGCATCGTCGACGGGCTGCTCGATCTGTCGCGGCCCAAAACGGGTGAAAAGCGCCAGTCCGATCTCAACCAGATCATCGAGCAAACGCTGTTTCTCCTCAAGCACCACGACCGGTTCAAGCGGCTCAGCGTGCATCGCCAGCTGGTGGGCGGTCTGCCGCGCGTCGTCGTCGACCGCGAGCGGATCATCCAGGCGTTCATGGCGCTGATGCTCAACGCCATGGACGCGATGAACTCGCGCGGCACCCTCACCGTCCGCACCGCCAAGCACCCGGATCGCTCCAACGAGGTGCTGGCCGAGTTCATCGACACCGGCAGCGGCATTCGTTCGGAGGAGCTGTCGAAGATCTTCGAGCCGTTCTACACGACCAAGGGGCCGGGGCGCGGCACCGGACTCGGGCTCTCGATCGTGTACGGGATCATCCAGGACCACAGCGGCCGCATCGAGGTGGAATCACAGCTGGGCGTCGGCACGACGTTCAAAGTCTACCTGCCGGTCGCCGGGTGAAGCTCCTCGTGGTCGAAGACGACCGTACGGTCGGCCAGTACGTCAAACGGGGTCTCGCCGAGGCGGGCTACCAGGTGGACCTCGTCGGCGACGGCGCGGAGGGATTGCAGCTCGCTTCCGATGGGCACTACGACGTGTTGGTGCTCGATCTCCGCCTGCCGTCGATGGAAGGCCGCGACGTGCTGCGCACGCTCCGCGACCGCGGCAACCCCGTGCCCGTCCTCGTCCTCACGGCGCAGGACACGGTCGACTTCAAGGTGCAGGCGCTGCGCATGGGCGCCGACGACTACGTCACCAAGCCCTTCGCCCTGGAAGAGCTGCTCGCCCGCGTGGAGGCGCTGTCGCGCCGCCCCAAGGCGATCGCGCCACCGGTGCTGCGCGTCGCCGACCTGGCGCTCGACACGGGCAGCCGCGAGGTCGTCCGTGCCGGGCGCTCGATCGAGCTGACGCCCAAGGAGTACGCGGTGCTGGAATACCTGATGCGCCATCATGGGCGCGTCATGCCGCGCACCTTGATCACCGAGTATGCCTGGGACTACCACTTCGATCCCGGGACCAACATCGTCGACGTCGTGATCACGCGGTTGCGCAAGAAGATCGACCAGGGTCGCGAGCCGAAGCTGATCCACACGGTCCGGGGCGTCGGATACGTCGTGAAGGCGTGACATGGACACGATCCGCACGCGGCTTACGACCTGGTTCGCCAGCGCGGTCGCCGTCATCCTCGCCGGGTTCACCATCGCCGTCTTCCTGTCGCGCCGCAGCGCGCTCTACGGCGAGCTCGACCGCCGCATCGAATCGGAAGCGGAGCTCACTGCCGGCATCCTCGCCGGTGTCGCGCGCGCCGGCGGCACGGTCGTCCGGACCGACGCCGCCGGCCGGCCGGTGCTCGCGCAGGAGCTGTCGGCGACGCTCGAGGCCGTTCCCGATTTCCTGCTGATCACCGCCTCGGAGAAGGACAGCTTCCCGCTGTTCGTGTCGACCGACTCCGGCGGGCTGACGTACCCGAAATACGAGCAGCTGCGGAAGGTGATCGTATCGGCCCAGGGGCGACGGCTGGAAGGAACGATCCGGCTCGATCCCGACGGCCAGCGGTTGCGCTACATCGTGCACCCGCTCGGCTCCGAGGTGGCGCAGGGTGGCGCGGTGCTGGTTGGTGTTCGTCCCGAGACGGCCGAGCTCGGCCTCGAGCAGACGTTCTCGACGTTCCTGCTCATTCTGCCGTTCGGGGTGCTCGCCGCGTACGCTATCGGATCGCTGGTCGCGCGGCGCGCCCTGGGGCCTGTCGACCAGATCACCAACGAGGTCCGCGAGATCACCGACGGGACGGGCCTGCACCGCCGCCTGCCGACGTCCATGGTCAAGGACGAGCTCGGTCGGCTCGCCGACACGCTGAACCAGATGATCAGCCGGCTGGAGCGCAGCTTCACCGCCTTGCGCCGCTTTACCGCCGATGCGAGCCACGAGCTGAAGACGCCGCTGACCGTGCTCAAGGCCGGGGTCGAGCGCGCCCTGACGACGCCGAAAATGCCCGCCGAGTCCCTGGGCGTCCTCGAAGAAGCGATGGACGAGATCAACCGCATGACCGAGCTGGTCGACGCGCTGCTGACGCTCGCCCGTGCCGACGAAGGCCTCGTGCGGCTGCACCAGGAGCCGGTGGATTTGCGGGCGCTGATCCTCGAAACGGAGGAGACGGGAGAGCTCCTGGCGGAGCCCGCGGGGATCGCCGTCAGCGCCGATGCCCCGGTCGATCCGGTCATCGTCCCCGTCGACGGCAGCCGCATTCGTCAGCTCGTGATGAACCTGCTCACCAACGCCGTGAAGTACACACCGGCCGGCGGGCGCGTCCGCCTGTGGCTCGAGCGGGACGACGGCCGCGTGCGCTTCGGCGTTTCCGACACCGGTATCGGCATCGCGCCCGGCGATCTGCCGCACATCTTCGACCGCTTCTGGCGCGCCGACTCGGCGCGCACCCGCACCGGGGAGCGGCCCGGAGTGGGCCTCGGTCTCGCGATCTGTAAATGGATCGCGGAAGCGCACGGCGGCACGATCGAGGTGCAGAGCCGCCCCGGCCGCGGCACGACGTTCAGCGTGACGCTGCCGTCCTCGCCAGGGGAGCCCGTGCCGCCGGCGCCACCGCCTCCTCACTAGGCTTTCATCCTCTCGACACGTCGCTCCCACGGCCACGCCACCTCGGGGCCGCATGTTGTGCGCAACCCGAGCTCGAGGTCGTCATCATGTTCGATATGCTGCTCGAGAGTGGTCACCGGCCGTCGCTACTGCCGTCGTGGGGTAAAGGCGTTGCAGTGACGCTGCACGTGTTGATTCTCGCCGCGCTGTGGCGTGCGCCCGCGTCACCCGCGCCGGTCATCGTCTCCAGGGTCACCGAACTCCCTCCGCTCGAGCCGACGCCGACGAAAACCAACTCGCATGACGATGTGCCGGGATTACCGATCATTCCCTTCGATGGCGATCCGTGGCCTCTGCCGCCAATCGACTTCACCAAGGTCATCGGCACCACGTTGACCACGCCGATGGCCAGCCCCGACCATCCATCCGGCCCTGTGAGTGCCCCACTCCTGCCGGGCGATGGCGTTTATGTGCCCGCGCTCGTGCAGGAATCACCGGAGCTGCTGTCGGCGCCGACGCCTGCGTATCCAGCGCTGCTCCGCGCCGCGGGCGTCCAGGGGCAGGTGATTGTAACGGCGGTAGTCGACACGCTGGGGCTGGCCGAAAACGGCTCGGTCCGAATCGTGCGGAGCGACAACCCCGGGTTCGATGCCGCGGCGCTGGCCACGGTGCGGGCGGCGCGGTTCCGCCCGGCACGGATCTATGGTCGAGCGGTGCGCGTGCTCGTACAGGTTCCTGTGGTATTCCGCCTCAATTGAGGGGTGCTCGTTTTCATCGTTTTGTAATGAAGCCACCACTAGCGGGTAAGCCGGAAGTGGTAGTATTTCGGTAGCCATCGCGGGAGGAAACGCCGTGTTTGACGTGCTCATCGAGTCGAAGAAAGCAAGCCAGAAGGGCAAGCTGTTCGGGACCAGCCTGGTTTCGTTGATCGTGCACACCGGAATCATCGGTGGCGCGATTTTCGCGACTCTGTCCGCGGCGCAGACGGATACGGGCCCGAGAGTGGACACGGCTCTGGTCTATGTGCAGCCGGAGCAGAAACAACCCGATCAACCCCCACCGCCGCAGCTCGACGTGCAGTTCAAGGGCTTCCAGACGGTGGTCGCGCCGACCGACATCCCGACCAACATCCCGCCGGTGAACCTGCAGGAGCATTTCGATCCCAAGGACTTCTCGGGGGTGGGCGTCGAGGGCGGCGTGGCCAGCGGCATCGTGCCGTCGAGCGACGCGGTGTTGTCGGTGGATGTGGTGCAGGAGAAGCCGGAGCGGCTCGCGGGCCCGCAGCCAGTGTATCCGCCGCTGCTGCAGCAGGCGCAGATCGAGGGCACGGTGATGGTGCAGGCCATCATCGACACGCTGGGCCACCCGGAGCCGAACTCTCTCAAGGTCATGCAGACCGCCAATCCCGGCTTCAACGAATCGGCCAAGACGGCCGTCTTGCACTCGCTGTTCCGTCCGGCGCGCGTGTACGGCAAGGCGGTGCGCGTGCTGATTCAGATCCCGATGATTTACAAGATCAACCGCTGACGTGCCTGTCGGGCTTTCGGGCCACACACAGAGGAGTCGCATCGGATGCCGAACATTATCGATCTATGGACTAACTCCGCGGGGTTCGCCAAGGGGATCGTCGTCATCCTCGTCTTCATGTCGATCTGGTCGGTCTCGACCTTCATCATGAAGTGGTGGCAGCTGCGTAAGTCCACACGGGAAACAGTCCGGTTCGTTCCGGAGTTCTCGCGCTTCCTCCAGGAAGAGCACCTCGATGCCGCGATCGCGCTGGCCGAGAAAACCAAGAAGAGCCACGTGGCGCGCGTGCTGGGTGAAG
>DATLVL010000253.1:0-3929 GCA_035577525.1 Gemmatimonadales bacterium
CGAGCGCGATCGCGGAGTCCCGGACGGCCGCGGGAATCTCGTTGGCGATGTTGACCCCGAGCCCGATGGCGAGCCACTGCGGCGTCCCGCCCTGCCAGCGCCCCTCACACAGCACCCCTGCCAGCTTGCGATCGTCCACCAGGACGTCGTTGGGCCACTTGAGGCGCGCGAGCGGCCGGCCGGCGAGCTCGTCGACCACATCCGCGAGGACGAGCCCCGCGCGAATCGACATGATGCCGAGCGGCCCGGCACGGGGTCGCAGCAGTAGCGCGAGCCATACACCTCCCGGCGGCGAGTGCCAGGTGCGCCCGTCGCGCCCGCGGCCGGCCGTCTGCTCGAGGGCGAGCACGACGGTGCCGGCAGGGGCGCCGTCGGCGCCGAGGGCGTGCACGCGGTCGAGAGTGGATGCGAGTGACGCCGCGAGCTCGCAGCGCGGCACGGCCCAACGGCGCGCCAGCGCTGCTGCCGGGATCCCGTCGAGCGTCACCCCCGCCACAGGGCGTACACCAGCGTCAGCACGCCCACGATCCAGCAATACGGGGCGAAGGCGTAGAAGCGCCCGCGGCGCAGCATCGCCACGAGGAAGAGAATCGCGACCACGCCGCTCGCGAACGACACGAGGAAACTGAACGCGAGCGGTCCGGCGCCCACAGCGGCGATGTTCGCCGTCATGTGTCGCCCCTCCAGGATCGCCGCACCACCGATCACCGGAACGGCCATGAGAAAGCTGAACTCGGCGGCAGCCGCGGGTTTCAGTTTCGCCCAGAGCGCGGTGGCGACGGTCGCCCCGGAGCGGGAGATGGCTGGAAGAATCGCAACCGCCTGCCCCAGTCCGATCCAGAACGCGCCCATCCACCCCGGAAGCTCACGCTCCCCAGAGGGGCGTCGCGTCGACCAGAGGATGAGACCGGTGACGATGAATTCGATGCCCAGCTCGATCAGCGAACGGAAATGCTCAGTGATGTAGTCGTTGAACAGCAATCCGAAAACGGCGGCCGGGATCGACGCAACGACGAGCAGCGCGGCGTAGCGAATGGCCTCGCGCGACCCGGTGAGCACGCCGCGGATGATCTCCCACAGCCGGCGGCCGTACACCACGAGCACCGAGCCGAGCGTCGCGACGTGCAGCGCCACCTCCACGAACACGCCGGGCATCTTCACCCCGATCAGGGCCTCAGCGAGCACGAGGTGTCCCGAGCTTGACACCGGCAGGAACTCCGTCAATCCTTGAACCAACCCCAGCACGAGTGCCTGCCAGTAGTTCACACCACCCTCCCGAGGACGAGTGCGCCAAGACCGAACACCATTGCGACCTTGAGCAGCCCGCTCGCCGTCACGAAGCGCTGCCGCCTGATCGCCAGCACCGCAACGGCGACCGCGAAGAGCGACAGGCTGGCGACATCCAGGTAGACGCTGCCGTACCCCGATGTGAGGGGCAGGACCAGCGCGAGCGGGAAAATGGTCACGCAGGCCCAGCTCGCCATCCGCGTGGCACGCGCGAGGCCCACGCGCACGGGCAGTGTGCGGCGCCCCGCGGCGCGATCCCCGGCCTCGTCTCCGAGGTCCTTCACGAGCTCGCGGGACAGCTGCAGCGAGGCGGCGAGGACCCAGGGGACGATTCCCTCGCCTGGCCGTCCCATGGCAAGCGCCCCGTAGAACAGCGGCAACCCTCCCACCACAGCGACGGCGATGTTTCCCGGCACGCCGTAGCGCTTCAGGAGCGGCGAATAGCCGAGCATCACCACCAGCGCGAGCAGCGCGACGAGCACCAGTTGTCCCGAAACGAGGGCCGCGGCGCCGATGCCGAGCACGATGCCGAACCAGATCACGAGATGGGAGGCCTGAGCTGGCAGCCGTCCCGACGCCAGTGGGTGGTGATCGGGTGCGTTGACCCGGTCGGCGACGATATCCTGGAGGTCGTTGACGGCATTGCCCGCCGCCCCGAGACCGACGCCGGACAGGGCCGCGAACAGGAGCAGCTTGGGGAGCGCGATAGCGCCGAGCGCGATCCATCCCCCGGCGAGCACACCGGCGGCGGCGAGGAGCAGATTGTACGCACGGACGAGCCGTGCGAGATCAGTCACGCAACACGTCCTCGTAGAGGCGCTCGTACTGCGGCACCACCCGGTCGGCCGAGAAGTCCGCGGCGCGCGCCACCGCGCGGCGCCGCATCTCCTCCAGCCGCGCCGGATCGCTCAGCACCGCGATAGCCCGCTCGGTCATCGTCGGGACGTCGCCCACCGCGGCGAGGTATCCCGATTCCCCGTCCGTCACGACCTCGGGAATGCCGCCGACACGGCTCGCGATCACCGGCACACCGCACGCCATCGCCTCGAGTGCCGCGAGCCCGAACGACTCCGTCTCCGAGGGCAGCAGGAACAGGTCCCCGCCCCGCAGCACGTCGGCGACGTCGTCCACCCGGCCCGCGAACCGCACGTCGCCCTGCACCCCGAGCTTCGTCGCTTCGCGCTGCGCCGGGTCGCGATCGGGACCGTCGCCGACCATGATGAGCCGCGCCTTCATCGCCTTGCGCACCCCGGCGAACACGCGCACTACGTCGACCAGCCGCTTCACCGGCCGGAAGTTGGAGATGTGAATGAGGACACGCGTACCGGCCGGCGCCAGCGTGCAGCGCTCTGCCGGATCCCGTGCCGGGAAGTACTCGACCTTATTGACGAAGTTCGGGATCACGAGCACCTCGCAGCCGTCGCAGCCGAAGGTGCGAAAGGTCTCGTCACGCAGAAACGACGAGACCGCGGTGACGCGGTCGGAGTGCTCGATCGAGAATTTGGTGAGGGAAAAGTACGAGGGATCCTTGCCGACGAGGGTGATGTCGGTGCCGTGCAGCGTCGTCACCACCTTCAGGTCCCGCTCGTCGGCGAGCATCTGTTTCGCCAGCCACGCGGTCGCGGCGTGCGGGATCGCGTAGTGCACATGCATCACCTGCAGCTCCTCGCGCTGCGCCACCTCGTGCTGCTTCACCGCCAGCGCGAAGGCGTACTGCGATTGCTCGAACAACGGATAATCGGCCGGCACGACCTCGTGAAACGTGACGTGCTCGGTGACGCCGCGCAGCCGGAACGGGCTGGCGTAGGAGATGAAGTGCACGTCGTGCCCGCGGCGCGCGAGCTCGAGCCCGAGCTCCGTCGCGACGGCCCCGGAACCGCCGTAGGTGGGATAGAGGGTGATGCCGATTCTCATAGCTGCCAGCGATCAGCCGTCAGCCATCAGCGGTGACCGCGCGCCAGCGAGCTTCGATGGCCTCGGCAAGCTCAACCGGCGGACGCGTGGCGTCGAGAGTCCACAGGGTCTCTAGCTGCTGGCTGTCAGCAGACGGCTGATAGCGCAGTTGATTTCGAAACCACGTCTCCTGCCGCTTCGCGTATTGCCGCGACGAGCGCACGATCGCGTCGCGCAGGTCATCCTTGTAGAGCTGCCCGGTGAGCATCGCCACCACTTCGCGGTAGCCCACCCCGTCGAGACCCGCCGCGGTAGGCGCCGTACCGCGCGCCAGCTCGTCCTTGACTTCGTCCACCAACCCCGCCGCGAGCATGGCGTCGACGCGTTCGGCGATGCGGCGCCGCAAGAGCTCTCGTGGGAGCGTCAGCACGATGTACCAGGGGCGCATCACGCCGGCGACGCGCGCCATACGTTGCCACAGCGACAGGGGGCGGCCCGTCAGCAGGGCGACTTCGATGGCACGCGCGGCGCGCTGGCGCCCGCCGCCCGAAAAGCGCGGGTCGAGCCGCAGTGCCCAGCGGGAAAGATCTGTTCCAGGAAGCGTCGTGGCCCACTCACGCACCTGATCGCGCCGCGCGGGATCGAGGGGCGGCTCCTGAAACAGGCCGTCGGCGATGGCGCGCACGTAGAACCCCGTTCCCCCCACGACGACCGGCAGGCGACCGGCCGCCCGGGCGGCGGTGAGCCAG
>DATLVL010000254.1:0-9847 GCA_035577525.1 Gemmatimonadales bacterium
GACGGCACGTACGCGATCGAGAATGTGACGGTGGGAAGCGCCTTTACCCTCTCCGCCCGGGCGATCGGCTTCGAGCCGAAGACGTCGACCCCGTTCGCACTGGCCCTCGGCCAGCGGCTCACGCTCGATCTGACCATGAAGCGCAGCGCCGTCGAAGTGACAGGGGTCACTGTAGAAGCGAACAGTGATCCATTGCGATCCGCGGCGCGCACCGGCGCCCAGTCGCTGCTCTCCGATCTCGCGATTCACCGACTGCCGACGTTGAACCGTTCATTCACCGAGTTCATGAGCACCGCGCCGCAGATCGTGGGGCGCTCGGTCACGGGGCAGAACGACCGTTTCAACAACATCCAGATCGACGGGGGCTCGAATAACGACCTGTTCAATCTGAGTGCGACCAACGGGTCGCCCGGTGGGAGCGTGGGCGCGCGGCCGCTGGCGATCGAGGCGGTACGCGAGTACCAGATTCTGATTGCGCCGTTCGACGTGCGACAGGGCCAATTTCTTGGCGGCCTGGTGAACGCCGTGACAAAGTCCGGCTCCAACGACTTCCACGGATCGGCGTTCGGGTACGTGCAGAATCAGAACTTCGTGGGGAAGGATACGGCGGGGGTGAGCGTGCCGGTGGCCGACTACCAGCAGCAGCAGTACGGCTTCTCGGTCGGAGGCCCGATCATCAAGGACAAGCTGCACTTCTTCGCCTCGGGCGATTTCCGCCACGACGCGCGGCCGTTCGCGTCGGCGATCCAGTGCTCCGGCGCCTGCTCGGCGGCGGACACCGCCGGGGTCGGGATCACCGGCGCGCGGTTCGACTCGGTGCGCAACATCCTGCGGACGCAGTACGGCTTCGATCCCGGCAGCTTTGCCGCGCCGACGATCCCCAACCCCGAGACCAACCTGTTCGGCAAGCTCGCGTACGAAGTGGGAGTCAACAGCCACGTCGAGCTGACGGGAACGTTCGTCAACGCCGATCGCATCAATCTGACTCATCAATACACGGCGCCGTTCAACGGGCGCGACGGCTATCAGCTGTCCAACTCGGGCTACGACTTCACCGATCACACCCGCACGGTGCGGGGGAAGTGGACGGCGCAGCTCTCGAGCCAGCTATCGAACGAGCTGATCGCGGCCTACAGCTCGATCTCGGACGTCCGCAACCTCCCCAACCGCGTGCCGCTGATTCTGGTCGCCGGCAACTCACCCTCGACCTACGTGGCGGCGGGGGCGGATCGGTTCTCGCAGGCCAACTCCCTGAAGCAGACCGTCATCGAGCTGACGGACAATGTGTCGTTCCCGGTGAAGCAGCACCTGATCACGGTGGGGACGCAAAACGAGTTCTTCCACTTCGTGAACGTCTTCTTCCCGGCGTCGATCGGCGTGTGGAACTTCTCGAGCCCCGATTCACTGGCCGCGGGGCTGCCCAATCGTTTCGAGCGGGCGCTGCCCACTGCGCTGCGGCCCGACGGTCCGGTCGCCGACTTCCGCGTCAAGCAGTTCGGGTTCTATGCCGAAGACCGGTTCTCGCCGATCCGCAACCTCACGCTGACCGCCGGGGTGCGGATGGATGTGCCGACGCAGCCGTCCCCGACGGAGAACCCGACGCTCGACACGATGCACTTCGCCTTCCTGGGCGGCGGCACGGTGCACACCGGCTCGTTTCCGAGCGGCAACATCCTCTGGTCGCCGCGGCTGGGCTTCAACTACAACGTGAACGGGGAAGGCCAGACGATCCTGCGCGGCGGCGTAGGCATCTTCAGCGGCCGGCCACCCTATGTGTGGCTCTCCAATGCATACGGCAATACGGGACTCGAGCAGACGAGCCTCGTCTGCGCGGGTGCGGCGGCGGTGGCGGGCTTGACGTTCTCAACCGATCCGAACAACCAGCCGACCAGCTGCGGCGCCGCGCCGTCGGCGGGCCGGCCCAGCGTTGTGTATTTCGATTCCAACTTCAAGTTCCCGCAGGCGGCGAAGCTGGCGCTGGGCCTCGACCGCGAGCTGGGGTGGGGTGTGCTGGGCACCGTCGACTTCATCTATACGAAGGCGATCAACGAGTTCCTGCTCGAAGACGTGAACCTCACCGGCATTCAAGGATCGTCGGCGGGGGAGACGGGGCGGCCGCTGTACGGCACGATCAACGCCGGGACCGGCGCCGCCACGGCGTCGCGCGTGACCGGCACCTACGCCGACGTGATCCGCAACCTCAACACGAGCGGGGATCACTCCACGTCGCTGGCGGTGCAGTTCCAGAAGCGGTTCTCCAACGGCGTCGAGTTCAACGCCAGCTACACCTACGCGCACACGGTCGACTTCCGCTCGCTGACGTCGGACATTACGAGCTCCAACTACCGCTTCGGCGTGCTCAACGGTCCGGTCACCGCGCCCACGCTGGCGACGTCGTCCTTCGACCGGCCGCACAAGGTCACGGTGAGCGGCACGGTCAACACGCCATTCGATTCGCACTTCTCGCTGTTCTACACGGGTGTTTCGGGTACACCGTTCACCTACGTCGTCAACGGCGACATCAACGCCGACGGTTTCAGCGGCAACGACGCGGTGTACGTACCGATCAACACCGCGGATATCACGATGCCGATCGCCGGGCAGGCCGCGACGCTCGACAACTACATCAACAACGAGCCGTGCCTGCGCAACAACCGGGGTCACATCCTGCCGCGCAACAGCTGCCGCAACCCGTGGCAGAACCTGTTCAGCGCCCGCGTCAGCAAGACGTTCGGCACCCCGCACGGGCAGTCGATCGAGCTCACGGCCGACATGCTGAACGTGCTGAACTTCCTGAACTCGAGCTGGGGCTTGATCAAGGTGACCGGGGGGTTCGAAGAGACAAACCTGATTCGCCTGACCGGCTACGACCAAGTCAACGGCCGCGGCATCTACGCCCTGAACCTGCCGATCAAGAACCAGGTGACGCTGAACTTCATCGGCTCGCGCTGGGTGTTCCAGCTGGGAGCGAGATACGCGTTCTAGAAGACGGTAGATGACGGTAGAAGACGGACGAGGGCGGGAGAGGCTTACCTCTCCTGCCCTCTCCCGCCTAAGTCTGGACCTTCTTGAGCAACCACCCTGCTCCCCCCGCCGCCAGGATATTCGGCAGCCACGCCGCGAACGTGGGGGGCAACAGGCCGCCGCCGCCCACGGCGCGCGAGAGCTGCATCAACAAGAGGAAAAGGAACGTGGTGGCGAGGCTCACGGCCAACCCCCACGCCACTCCGGCGCGCGGGTTGGTGACGGAGAGCGGCGCGCCGAACAGCGCGATGATGATGCAGGTGAAGGGAATCGCGATCTTCAGCGCCCGGTCCACCGCGAGCTTGCGGGTGTCCGACCCGGAGCGCGCCAGGGCGTCGATGTAGCGTCCCAGCTCGGCGTAGCGCATCTCCTCCGGGGCTTTCGGCTCGGCCAGCAGGTCCTCGGGCGTCTCCACCAGTGTGCGGGTGCTCAGGGTGTGAAAGTCGAACGAGCGCTCCAACCCGGGGCCGATGAGGTAGCGCACGCTGCCGTTCTGGAGCGTCCACCCTGCCATCCGCCGGTAGCGGGCGCGCTCCGCCGTCACGACGATCGTGGGGTAGTCGATGCCGGTGCCGACGCGCTCCATCACGAGATCGGTCATCTCGCGCTTGGCGATCTCCAGCGTGCGCACGGCGTACACCCATCCGCCGTCGGCGCGGTAGACGAAGTTGACGCGCGATCCGGTGCTGCGCACCGCCTTCTCGCCCAGGAGCTCCGCTTTGCGCGCCGCGCCGATCGGCACCAGCTCGCTCAGGCCGATGCCGAAGACACACGACAGGACGGCGGCGACGAAGATGGGCCGCACCAGACGGTGGAACGAGATGCCGGAAGCCTTCGCCGCGGTGAGCTCCGAGTGGCGTCCCATCGGTCCCACGGTGAAGACGGTGGCGAACAGGACGGCGGCCGGGAGCACGAGGAACATGGTGTCGGGCATGCCGTACAGGTACGCCAGCGCCACGTGGCCTTTCGTCAGGCCGCGCATCAGGTAGCGGTCGAACTTGTCGGTCAGGTCAATGACGATGACGAGCAGGGGAAATCCCAGCATCACGACGGTAAAGACGATCAGCCACTGGCGCAGCACGTAGCGGTCGAGAGTGCGCATCAAGCCCATTCGGTTCATGGACGGCGGCGCCAGCGCACCAACCCCACCAGCGCCTCTTTCACATCGGCCCAATCGCCGCCGCGCGCCGTGGGTGACGCGCGCCGCATCACCCACATCCCGATCAGGCCGAACGTTCCGAAGATCAGGTTCGGACCCCACATCGACATGAACGGAGACAGAATCAGCCGGTCGCCGACGTCTTCGCCGACGATCAACCCGATATAGTAGATCGCGAACACCACGACACTGACGGCAAACACCAGTCCGGCCCCGCCGCGCGGAAAGCGCAGCGCCACCGGCACGCCGAGCAGTCCGAAGACAAAGCAGGCGACGGCGATCGTGAACTTCTTCTGGATCTCGACCTGATAGATCGCCTCGCGGCGCCGCGCGCCGTCGACGCGCTCATCCTCACCGGCGGTGCCGCCCGCCGTGACGAGCGGCTGATGGGCATAAGGATTCGAGACCGGCGCCTGGACGACGGGCGCCTGCACGCGCGGCGGCGGGACGTCGGCGCCGGGACGGGGGACGCCCTGCGCCGAGGCCGAATCCGGCAACAGCCAGCGCCCGAGGCGGCCGACTAGGCGGCAATAGCGTCCCGGCGTCGAGTCGGTGGCCCCGAAGATCGCCACCGGGCCGGCCGAGAGGCCGGCGAGGCGCCGCAGGTCATGCTCGCCCGTGGAGTTCGCCTCGAGATGGGCGGCCCGGGCCTCACTCTGTGCCGCGGCCACGACCTGCTCCATCTGGCAGATCGACATCTCGCGGTCCGAGCGATAGGTGTCCTCGTCCGTTTTTACGAACTGATTGGAGACGTTGCGAACGCGGACGTGATTGGTGTGAAAAAAGGTGCGATTGAACTGGTCGTCCGCCGCGCGGCGTACTTCCTGGATGTCGCCGTCGCGGAGCGTGAGGTACAAATCGGTCTGGCCGGGGGTATAAGCCATCTGCCCGCTGTCGGCCGTGATGATGCGACGGCGCTCGGCATCGCCCAGATCATAGATGGTCACGTCACGCAGCCGGTTGGTTGCCGGGTCGATGCGCGCCGCCCGCAGAAAGAACTGGCCCGGCACCACCTCGTTGATCACCTGCTCCTTGAGAGCGAGGGACGGCTTCTTGCGCTGGATATCCACGAGGAGCGTGCGCAGCCGGTGATTGGAGCGCGGCAGGATCTGGTCGTTCCACAGAAACGCGAGCACCGTCACGGCCGCCGCCCCGAGCAGCACCGGCCGCGCGATGCGGCCCACGCTGATGCCGTTCGCCGTCATGGCGGTGATCTCGGAATCGGCGGCGAGGCGGCTCATCGTGTGCAGCACGGCGACCAGC
The DNA here is from genome assembly GCA_035577525.1 of Gemmatimonadales bacterium. Classification (GTDB taxonomy): domain Bacteria; phylum Gemmatimonadota; class Gemmatimonadetes; order Gemmatimonadales; family GWC2-71-9; genus DASTHG01. Next base: position 5,447 of record DATLVL010000254.1, read on the forward strand.
ACCGCCATGGGCAATGTCATCGCCACGATGAACGGAATCGACAGCACGAACACTTCGACGATGACGCTCGTCGCCAGTCCTTTGCCGACCAGATTGCCGAGCTGTTTCGCGATCTGATTCAGGAGCATCAGCGCGGTGAGCGCCGAGAGCGCGAAGGCGAGCGGGGCGATGTGCTGGCGCAGCAGGTAGCGGCTGAGGATGCGCACGGTTGGTCCGGGCAGTATATTCGGAACTCCAAGCTGCTACAAGGGATGTGGCGCCCCGCCTCGTTGGCCGTTCTCACCTTCCCGCTGCTCGTCGCCCAAGCCCGCGCGCAGGCTGACGCCCGTGATTCCGTTCCGGCGTTCCGGCTGAGCTATCGCTATCCGCCGGTCGGGGTGCCGAGCGTCGCGGCGCTCGCGCCCGGCGGGCGGCTGGGACTGCGGATCGGTGCGACGGCGGTGGCCAACGCCTGGGCGCGCCGCGTGCAGGACGCTCTGCCGCCCGTCGATGTCGCGCATCCGCCGGCGTCGCTCGCGCCGGCCGCGCTCGCGGGAGCGACCCCGAGCGGGCCGCAGGGACCAGCAGTGTTTCGCGCCGCCGGGGCCACCGGCGTGCTGGGGCAGTTCGCGAGCCTCGGCATGGATCTCAGTCTTCGCTTCGAGCTCAAAGCGGACCAGTTCCGCAATCTCAAGTGCAACGCTCTCGAGCGGCAGCAGGCGGTGTCGGGATGCAGCGTCGGCTTCCCCACGATCACCCCGACGCCGCAGTACGCGATCCGTTCCGGCGGCGTCGTAGGCCAGCGGCTGCACGTGAACGTGGACTTCGACAGCCAGCGCGAGTTCGACGCCAACAACAACCTGCAGGTGTGGTACGAGGGACTCGAGGACGAGATCCTGCGCCGCGTCGAAGCGGGCAACGTGTCGTTTCAGGCGCCCGGCAGCCGCTTCATCAGCGCCGCCGTCCCCGCCAACAACTTCGGCGTGCAGGCGATTACCCAATTCGGGCCGCTCGAGCTGCGCGGCATCTACGCGCAGCAGAAGGGCAACGTGGTGCGCGATCGCACCTACACCGTGGGCGAGACCACGACCCAGCCGCTCGACCGCCAGTTCCGCGACCTCGACTACGAGCAGGGCCGGTTCTTCTTCGCCGTCGACCCGGCGGCGATCCCCGACTTCCCGGCCGTCGACATCCTCAACCTGCCGCCCCTGCTTCCCGATTCGCTGCAGGTGCAGGCGATCCAGGTATACCGCTATCGCGCCCTGACCCCCGGCACTTCGACCAACCTGAACATCGGCGGCATCAAGGCGGTGGCGTGCGGTCCCGGGATCGCCGCGGTCGACTGTAGTGGCGAGCGCGCCGGGCCGTTTCAGTGGGAGCTGCTGCAGCTCGGCAAGGACTATTACGTCGACCCGAGCAACACCTGGTTCGCGCTCACGACGCGGCTCGACCCGAGCGACTTCCTCGCCGTATCGTATCTGCCGCGCGGCCAGATCGAGTGCGCGCCGGGCAGCGGCTGCGTCGGCACGTTCCCGGTGCACGCCAACCCAGATACGACGCACGTCGACACGCTGCGGCTGGTGTACGATCCGCGGCCCGGCGTCACCGCCGCCTCGCCGGCGTTCCGGTTCGAGATCCGCTCCGCCTACCGCGTCGGAGGGCAGGAGCTGACGCGCAGCAGCGTGGCGCTGGGATTGTCGGTGAACCAGCGCGAGCGCCCTGAGGGATCGACCGAGACGTACCTCGCGCTCCTGGGCATTGCGCTCACCACCGACGCCAACACGTTCGATCAGTACAACCGGCTGTTCCCGCGTGACCGCGACTTCGCGGGCCCGCTGCGCGACTACTTCGTCGTGTTTCCCAACCTGCGCCCCTTCGCCGATCCCACCAAGCTGGTCAGCGCCGAGCGCAACGACTCGCTGTACCGCACGCCGCGCGCGCTGCTCGCGGTGCAGGGGCCGCCGTCGATTTTCACGCTCACGCTGCACGGCGACGCCTCCGCCGCGGCCGACAAGGGCACGCTGTCGCTGTCGAGCTTCCAGATCCGCGAGGGCAGCGAGAAGCTGTACCTCGGCAACACGCTGCTCACGCGCGACGTCGACTACAGCATCGACTACACCGTCGGGCTGGTCACCTTCAAGCACCCCGACTCCCTCTTTACTACGGGAACCGCGACGATCCGCGCGCAGTTCGAGGAGCGCGCCACCTTCACCACCGCGCCCACGTCGATCTACGGCATGGCGGCGAAGTACGATCTGGGGACGGTGGGGCAGGTGTATCTGACGGGGCTGTTCCAGAAGCAGCAGACGATCTTCACCCGGCCACAGCTCGGTTTCGAGCCGGCATCGAGCTTCATCGGCGGCATCAACACCAACCTGCACTTCCAGCCTGGATGGCTGACCCAGGCGGTGCGGCTGTTGCCCGGCACGAAGAGCGACGCGCCCTCGTTCCTGACCATCGCCGGCGAGGTCGCCCTGTCGCAGCCGCGCCCCAACCCGCTGGGCCAGGCCTACATCGAGGAATTCGAGGGCACGGCGGGCCGCTTCATCTCGCTCGACGAAAACGCCTGGCACTGGGGCAGCGTGCCGAGCTCGAGCCGCGGCGCGACGTCGTTCGGCATCGGCGTTGCCGGATTCGACACCGTGGACGCCGTGCCGCTCACCTGGCAGTCACTGCCGCTCGATCAGAGGGGCAATCCGGTGCAGTTCTTCGCACGCGACATCGACCCGACGATCGTGCTCGTGGGCCAGGCGCAATCGGCGGAGCCGGCGCTGTGGCTGATGCTCAAGCCCGACACGATGATGGGGCTGGCGAACAGCAACACCGGGATCCCCAACTGGCGGCGCCCCGGGTCGGGCAACAACGCGAACCAAACCACACGCTGGCGCTCCATCACGCAGACCCTCTCGTCGACCGGCGTGGACTTGTCACGCGTCGAATACCTCGAGTTCTGGGTGTGGGAGGACAACAAGCGGACGGCGAAGGCGAACGGGGCGGCGATCCTGTTCGACTTCGGGTCGATCTTCGAGGACGCGCTCGCCTTCGTGCCGGAGACGCTGACGGTCAGCGGCGGCGACACGATCTACAGCGGCGTGCGCGTCGCAGGGCGGGGACGGCTCGACTCGGAACGCGATCCCGTCACCCAGGCCTGGAACGCGGCGGTCAACGACGAAGGGATCCTGACCGACCGCATCACCGACGGGATCTGGGACGCGACGCACAACGTGCTGATCGACACGCTGCCATTGTGCAGTGCGACGGTGAACGGCCAGATCGTGAGCCGCTTCTTCGGCGACCCGCGCTCGCGCTGCGGCCGCCACAACGGCGCCATCGACACCGAGGATCAGGACGGCGACGGCCAGCTGGACGTGGTGGTCGGTGCCAAGACGCACGAGGACTTCGTCCGCTACGTCTTCCCGATCGGCGACGATCAGTTTTACGTGCGCGACGGCGGCATGGTTCCGCAGCCGCCGAGCGCGGGGGGCGGAGCCTCGGGGTGGCGGCTGTATCGCATCCCTTTCCATACCGACACACTGCAGGTGGGTGCGCCGAACCTGCGGCAGGTTCAGGCGCTGCGCATCACGATTCTCGCGCCGGAGACGGCCGCGTCGGGCCAGCCCGATCCCCAGATCTTTTTCGGTCTGTCGCGCGTGCAGCTCATCGGGGCGACGTGGTTGAAGCGGGCCGATACGCCCATCGGCGGACTGGGAGGCGATCACGGCACGGGGCTCGGCACCGTGACCGCGTCGGTGGTGAGCACGCAGAACCGCGATCTGGGCTACACCCCGCCGCCGGGGGTCGTGAACGAAGCCTCGCGCCAGGACACGCCGATCCAGCTCGGCGTGACGCAGGTGAACGAGCAGTCGCTGCGCGTTCTGGCAACCGGCCTCGGCGTGGGACAGCGCGCCGAAGCGTTCACGCGGTTCGGGGCCGAGGGGGACAAGAATTTTCTGGGCTATCGCCAGCTGCGGGTGTGGGCGCGCGGGCGCGGGCCCGGGTGGGAGGACGGCGATCTCGAGTTCTACCTCAAGGTCGGTAAGGACGTCGACAATTTCTATATGTACCACACGCCTGCGCGGACGTCGTCGTGGGATCCGGAGGTGGTGGCGTCGCTGGACCGCTGGATTGCGCTGCGGACGCATATCCAGCAGGCCTGGCTGGCGGGCGACGCGCCGCACGTCTATGCGGGGTGCCCTGACAGTACGATCGTTCCCAACGACACCGCCTACGTGATGTGCGACGGACCCTACATCGCGCACATCCGGGATCCGGGGGTGTCGCCGCCCAATCTCGCGGCGGTGCAGGAGGTGGCGGCGGGCATCCTGCGGGTGCGGTCGACGACGTTCATCGATCAAGCGGAAGTCTGGGTGGACGACATCCGGCTTTCCGATGTGGTGCAGACAGCGGGCTCGGCCGCGGCGC
>DATLVL010000255.1:0-11759 GCA_035577525.1 Gemmatimonadales bacterium
CACCAGCTCGGCGCCGCCGAGCGTCTGGCAGACGTCGGCGGGACAGAGGTTGAAGCTGTCGCCAGGAGTGTAGATCCGGATGGCGTACAGGAACCGCCCACCCAGTACCTCGACCCGGACGATGCGCTGCTGATCGGCGGGGATGAACTCCTGTACCAGCGCCGTCTGGTCGACCCCCAGGTCGAGCGCCCCGGCCCCGGCCGCGGCTTCCAGTGCTTGCGCCGTTTCGAAGCGCCGCACGCCGGCGCCCGATCCGCCGATATTCGGCTTGACGACGACCGGAAACCGCAGTCCCTCCGCGGCCGCCACCGCTTCGGCAGCGTGGTTGATCACGCGCGCGCGCGGCGCCGGCAGCCCGAGCTCACGCAGCAGGGTGAGCTGCAGCGCTTTCGAGGTCTCGGTGACGTAGGCGTCGTATCCGTTCACGACCGGCACACCGTGGCGCTGCAGGTAGGAGAGCCAATGCAGCGTGTAGAAGATCGCGTTGCCATGGCCGCGCGTATATGCGGAAGGACTCATGCGATTGAACACGAGGCCGTAGGGCGGGCGGCCATTGGTGGCATCGAAGCGATGCTGAGTGGCGTCGAGCCGCACGTACGGCACGGCGCGGCGGTCCAGCTCCGCGAACAATGGCCGGAACCAGTCCGGATGCTCGTAATAGATCGCCAGTGGGCGATCGGCAGACACAGTCATTTCGTCAAACCTCCAATGCGTTCCGCTTCCTGTACCGCACGCTCCACCGCCTCGCGCAGCTCCGGACCGGCCACCCCGTCCAGGAACTGATCGGGCGTCGCATATACCCCGGCGGCCACGACCGTGGCGCCGAGGCTGGCGAACAGCGGCCGCAGGCCGTGGTCGATCGACAACGCGTGCCCGCGGGATTGCCCGCTCACCAGCGGCACGCCGACCTTCCCGGCGAAACTCTCGGGCGCCAGGAGATCGAAGAACACCTTGAGCAACCCGCTGTACGTGGCGCGATACACCGGCGTCCCGGCGACCACGATCCGCGCCTGCCCCACCGTCTCGATCGCCGCCGCGACTTCGGGCGCCGTTCCCCGCCCCAGTAACGCGTCCGCGGGCAGCGCGGCGAGGTCGATCAGCGTCGTCCTGGCGCCGTGAGCAGCGAAGGCAGCGAGCGCCGTTTCCACCAGCACGCGCGACTTCGATACCGGGCTCGGGCTGCCGGAAACACCGGCGACCCACACACGTTGCGATCCGGACATCCCGAGGCTCCTCGCGTAAACGAAACGGCCGCGACGCCTGGGGTGGGGTCGCGGCCGATCACGTGCTGGGTGCGCTGGTCAGCGCCGGTACTACGCCGTGATGGCCCTCCCCCTCGCCCGCATCTCGAGCGGCGGGTGGCAACACATGCAGGCCAGCATGGCGTACCGGATCACGTTGCAACATTAGTGCGCACCGGGCGCTGCGGCAACCCTCCGTAAGTCGAGCCGTGGAACGGAATTGGTCAGCAAGCGGTTGACGTGCCACCGGGGCCGTGATTACTGTGCGGCCATGACGTCCTTCGTCGTGGCGGTTCGAATCCATCTGGCAGCGGCGCCCGCAGGCACCGCATGCCTGACCTGGAACTGCGGTGCCCCGATGGCGAATCCGGGTTCACCCGATCGAGCGTGTGGGACGTAGCCGTTACACGACAGCAACGCGGCACGCGACGCCCCCACGCTAGCATCGGACAGCGCGGGGGCGTTTTTTTGGACGACAACCAGAGAGAGGACGAATGAGTGACAAGCTCGTGAAGCGATATCTGCTCGCCAGCGATTTCGATCAGACGTTGAGCTTCGACGATTCGGGCTACGTGCTGGCCGAGATGCTGGGCATTGCCAAAGAGGAGTTCGAGCGCAAAGCCGCCGGCATGGCGCGCCTCAACCTGGTGCAACAGGGGGCCGAGCTCGCCTACCTGCTGCTGCACGATCCCGAATTTCGTGCCAAGGTGCGCAAGGAGCACCTGATCGAGGTCGGCAAGAAGACGCGCCTCAAGGACAACATCGGGCTGCTGTACGAGATCCTGGACCACGGCATCGACGGCTATCACTTCGATTTCTACGTCCTGTCGGCCGCGCCAGTCGAAGTCATCCGCTCCGCGCTCGAGGGCATGGTGCCCGCCGATCACATCTTCGGCACCGAATTCCGCTACACCGCGAGCGGTGAGATCGATACGCTGGTGCGGGCGACGGCGGGATTCGGCAAGGTGGCGGTGCTCGACCAGCTGCAGGCGGAGCTGCAGCTCGGCCCCGATCACCTGGCCTATGTCGGTGACGGCAGCTCGGACATCCACGTGATGCTCCATGTCAACGCGCGCGACGGGCTGTCGCTCGCCGCGTCGGAGAGCAAGCACGTCGCACGCCTGGCGCGCCGCACGATCCTGAGCGGCGACGCCCTGGCGATCCTCGTCCCGATTCTCGAGTCCATCGCACGCTGGCAGCGCCCGCAGATCCGCGAGTTCTTCGAGTCGTACGGGTTTCTCATCCAGGAGTGGGACAAGGTCCGCACCGACTGGCTCACTCTACGGCCGGCTGAAGAGCTGAAGAGCGCGTGACCGGGGGGGGACCGGTGCCGTGGAGTCCCCGCAGCCCGCGGTCACGACCAGCCCGATGATCCCTAGGGTTACGGCGCTCCGCATCGTTATGTGAGACTCGCAAGGTCGATCACGAAGCGGTAGCGCACATCGCTCTGCACCGTGCGATCGTACGCGTCGTTGATCAGCTGGATGGGGATCTTCTCGATGTCGGCGGCGACGCCGTGCTGCGCGCAGAAATCGAGCATCTCCTGCGTCTCCCGGATCCCGCCGACGTTGGACCCCGCCAGGCGCCGCCGGGCGTTGATGAGCGCGGGCGCGCCGAGCGGCGACGGATCCGGCAGGCCCACGAGGACCATCACGCCGTCGCGACGCAGCATTTCGATATACGGATCGTAGGCATGCGCGGCGGACACGGTGTCGAGGATGAACGAGAAGCGTTTGAGATTGCGCTCGAACACGCTGGCATCCGCCGTCGCCAGGAAATCGTCGGCGCCCAGTCGCAGCGCGTCGGCGCGCTTGCCGGGGGAGTGGCTGAGGACCGTCACGTGCGCCCCCATCGCCTTGGCGAGGCGGACGGCGACGTGTCCCAGACCTCCCAATCCGACGATGCCGACGGGATCTCCGGCGCGTACGCCGAAGTGCCGCAGCGGCGAGTACGTCGTGATGCCGGCGCACAACAGTGGGGCGGCGCGGTCGAGTGGCAGCGCCGCCGGCATGCGCAGCACATACGCTTCATCGACGGTGATGCACGTCGAGTATCCGCCGTAGGTCGGCGTGCGTCCATCCTGCTCAGTGCTGTTGTAGGTCCAGCTCACTTGCCGCTCGCAGTACTGCTCCTCCCCCGCGCGACACGCCTCGCAGCGCCGGCACGAGTCGACGAAGACCCCGACCCCGACGACGTCGCCTACCTTCCACCGGGTCACGGCGGAGCCGACCCGGGAAACCACTCCCACGATCTCGTGCCCCGGCACCATCGGGAAGACGGCTTCGCCCCACTCGTCGCGCGCCTGATGAATGTCCGAGTGGCACACACCGCAGAACCGGATGTCGATCAGGACATCGTGCGGCCCCGGCTCACGCCGCTCGATCGTGAACGGCACGAGCGGTGCACGCACCGCGGGGGCGGCATAGGCGGGAGTCCTCATGTCCCGGAATATGCCGCCCCCGACTCCACCGCGCCGTCGCTACGGAACCGGCAACCCGCTCGGGACCGTCGCAGGTCGCAGCGCGCTCAGGTTCCGCGCCGACGCGTCGGTCAGCGACTGCAAGAACGCCACGAGCTCCGTCTGCTCCGTCGCGGTCAGCTGCAACGGCTGCTGCAGGCGAAAATCGAGATGGTCGAGCACCGCCGCGATCGTCGCCGCATCACCGTGGTACAGCGCGCGCACACTCGCCGGCAGCGTCGCCGGGTCGAAGGAGGTGAGATCGGTGCGAGCGTCGTTGTAATGATGCACCACCTGCGCGAGCGTCTGGTATGCGCCGTCGTGGAAGTACGGCGCCGTCAACTCCACATTGCGCAGCGGCGCGATGCGGAACGCGAACTGATAGAAGTCATTCCCCGGCAGCTCGCCGCGCCCCAGGTCGAGCGGCGGCTGCGTCGCGAGGCCGGGCCCGACCTGCGGGACACCGACGTCCGCGAACCCCTGCCCGCCGAGGAACGGGCCGTTGTGACAGCCGGAGCAGGTCGCCTTACCGAAAAAGAGCAGCGCCCCGCGCTTCTGCTCTGGCGTCAACGCCTGGTCGTCGCGCTTCAGGTACCGGTCGAACGGCGAGTCGGTCCGGGTGAGCTGCTGCATCTCGAACGCGGCGATGGCCGTCGCCGCGTGCTGGAACCCGAGCTGGCTCGGCGGCGTGGTCGGGAACGCCGCATGAAAGGCGTTCACGTAGGCCGGGATCGCCAGCAGCCGCTTGGTGACGCCCTGCCAGATGCCCGTCCAGTCGCTGTCGCCCACGAGCGCCAGCTCGTTCGCCTGGCCCAACACATCGGTGTCGCCGGCTTCGCCCCGCATCTCCCGCCGGTTGGTGACAGGGAACATCGCCTGCGCGGCGACGACGTTGACGAGGCCCGGCGGCAACGCGGCGCCGGCCGGCGTCGTGAATGTGCCGTTGAACCCCGAGATCCGCCCATCGAGAAACACGTAGGGCAGTCCGAGCGCGACGTTGAGGACTGTGGGCGCGTTGCGCGGCACATAGGTGCGTCCGGGACCGGGCGTCCGCGAGGGCCCGCTGCCTACGCCGCCCGTGCCCACGGCCAGCGGTTGCGCGTCCCCCATCGTGGTGCTGGGCTGGTGGCAGGTCGCGCAGGCGACGTCGCGGTTACCGCTCAGCTCCTTGTCGAAGAACAATGCTCTGCCGAGCGCCACCAGCGCCGAATCCTGCCGCGGCACCGCGGCGATCGGCACTACCCCATACGCGCCGATCGCCTGGCGTAGCTGCGCGTCGAGGTTGGCCGGCTCGGTGAAGTTGCGGTCGGTCGCCACACAGGCACTGAGCGCGAGGGCCACCCCCGACATCGACACGAATCGTCTGTACATAGCGGTCCTCCTTTCAGTGCAAGGGAAGCGACAGTGAGACCTGATGCGTGATCGTCGAAACTCCCATGAGATGCAGCGCCTGATCTGGCACGGTGATGATGTTGCCGGGCGCCAAATCCGTCTGCGCGATGACCCCGATGGGGACATTGAAATTCTGACCTGGCCGCCCCATCCCGTTCGTCACCCGGCCGCGATAGCGCAGCTCGAATTCCGGGAAACGCAAGCTCAAGCCCCACGTCGGCGACCACTCTACCCAGCTCGACCGCATCGTCTGCTGAGTGACCGCGACGCGGTCGTTTTGGGTCAGCCGGTAGCTCACCGAGCGCAGCGCAAGGCCAACCTGCAAGCCCACAGTCTTCTCGAGCTGCGCCAGTGTCACCTCGCGGTTGACGCCGAGACGCAGGACCACGTTCGAGAACCGGAAGCGGTTCGTGACCATGCGCTCGCCGGCGGCCAGCGTGTCGCCGATCGCCGTCACCGTCGGCGCTTGAGCCACGCTCCAGGTGGTGCTCCAGATCGGCTCGAAGAGCACGTCGATCGCGAACGTCGCGGGACCGCGGATCTTGGAGAAGCCCATGCCGACGTCGGCGGCGGTGGCCTGCCCCTGATCGCGCGGCAGCGTCACGATTTCGTTCTGCGAGACGCGTGGCTGCGAGACGAGATTCACGTTGCCGAGCCAGCCGATCCGCCATCCCGCGGACGCGAGCGGGCGCTGGTAGGCGAGCTGCAGCCCGGTGGTGATCGTGCGGTCGAGGGCGCGCTCGATGCGCGGCGTTGCCACGAACTGCTGTAACACCGGATCCCAGAACTGATCGAGGTAGGTGACGTTCTCGGACATGCGGAACCGGTCGTGCAACAGCAGCGCCTCGAAGGAGCGGTTCCCCGGCCAGTCCTTGAGCAGACCCACTCGCAGATCGACGCCGTGCCCGCTCTCGCTCATCGCTTGACGGCCGGGGTACAGCAGATCCGACCCGTCGAGGGCATGCAGCCGTGACCACTGCACACTGGCGCCGAGCGACAGGCCGCTACCGTTCAGCGCCTTCCCGAGTGACGCAAGTGCATACTCGTTGCCGTGCGACCCGAAGTCGGCTGCGGGACCGGACGAAATGAAGGGGCCGCCGTTGGGCGGAAGGGCGGGACGGTTGAAGACGGGCACGGCCACGAACTGCTGCGGATCGCGACTGCCATCGACCTGCTGCACCGCGAGCGAGATCCCCCCGAACCATCCCTGCACCCGCCCGAACGCGGCGAGCGGCAGTGTCGCCCCGTTGCCGGTGCGCTGCGAGGTGTTGTAGATCGTCGGCGATCCGAACAACCGTGCCTGTCCCAGCCGCGCGCCCATGGCTGGGTTCGTGAAGGGATCGAGCAGCGAATCAGGGAGCGCGATGGTCACGCCGCCCATGCCAAGGTTGTTGGCGGGAAAGACCAGGAACTGGTCCCCCTGGGGCAGCGGAACGGTGCGAATCGGGATGACCTGGGCCGATCCACCACGCCCGAACAACAGGAGGAAGAGCAGAACCGCGCAGCTGCGTTGGCCATCAAGGCGCCGCGTCCACCTGGGACGGAGGGCGACGTGGCCGGAGGACATCATAGGGAGCCCCGACGGTTGAGGTCGTTACTGGATACCCACCGTACGGCCCTGCGCGTCACGCCGCGGAGCGAGAGGTCATGGTGCTGTCCGGAGGCTATGAACCGTAGGGCAGGTCACGGGGCCACGCGCTACCTTGGTGCTCCGTGACCTTCCCCGTCGCGGTTGCCATCCACTTCGGGTTGTTCGCTCCGATCACCTATTCGGGGATCGCGGGCCAAACCAGCGTCCAGATTCCCCGGCTCGACGACGCCGGAGTCACGATCGACGGCAGTCTCGGTGAGGCGTCCTGGGTGCACGCGGCGACGCTGACCGGATTCTCCGAGTACACCCCGGTGGACGGCCGCCCTGCAGAGGACTCCACCGAGGTCCTGGTATGGTATTCGCCGACGGCGATCTACTTCGGGATCCGCGCCTTCGAGACGCACGGCGCCGTCCATGCGACGCTGGCCGACCGCGACCGGATCGGCACCGACGACTACGTGCAAATCCTGCTCGACACCTTTGACGACCATCGCCAGGCCCTCGTCTTCGGCGTGAACCCGCTCGGCGTACAGTCCGACGGCACGCTGACGGAAACGCAGGGCGGCTCGCGCGACACCGTCGACCGCTCCGCTGATTTCGTCTACCAGTCGAAGGGGCGCGTCACCGACGCCGGATACGAAGTCGAGATCCGCATTCCCTTCAAGAGTATCCGCTACCAGCAGGCCGATGTGCAGCGCTGGGGCGTCAACATCGTGCGGCAGGTACAGCACTCCGGGCATCAGCAGACATGGACCGCGGCCCGGCGCGCGGCCGCCTCCTTCCTGGCGCAGTCGGGATCGCTCACCGGGCTCTCCGACCTGCACCGCGACCTCGTGCTCGATCTCAATCCCGAGATGACGGCGAAGGTGGACGGGACGCCGGGCGCGGCGGGATGGGCCTATGGCCAGGTGAATCCGGTCGTCGGCGGGAACGTGCGCTGGGGAATTACGAACAACCTCACCCTGACGGGGACCGCGCAACCCGATTTTTCCCAGGTCGAGGCGGACGCGAGCCAGCTCGTTTTCGACCCGCGCCAGGCGTTGTTCTTCCCGGAAAAGCGCCCCTTCTTCCTCGAAGGGTTGGAGCAGTTCTCGTCCCCCAATTCGCTCATTTATACGCGGCGCATCGTGCAGCCGGTGGCCGCGGCGAAGCTGACGGGAAAAGTGTCGGGGTTCGGCATCGGGTTCTTGTCGGCGGTGGACGATCGCGCCTACTCCGCGAATGGGACCGACAATCCGGTCTACAACATACTGCGCGCGCGGCGCGATCTGGGCGGGCAATCGACCCTGGGCATCGTCTACACCGACAAGATCGACGGCTCGAAATACAACCGCGTGGCCGCGGTCGATACCCGTCTCGTCTTCGGCGGCGTCTACACGGCGCGGGCTCAGATCGGAGAGAGCTTCACCCGCACGAGCGGCACGACGAAGGACGCGCCGCTCTGGGCGTGGAGCCTCAATCGCTCCGGCCGACAGTTCGCGTTCACCTACTCGCTCGGGGGCATCGCGCCCGACTTCCGGGCAGCGAGCGGTTTCGTGTCGCGTCCCGGCATCGCGACCACGACGATCGACCATAACATCACGCTGTACGGACGCCCCGGCGCCGCGCTCGAGAACTGGAACGGCGACATCCAGTTATACGGCCGTTGGAACTACGATCGCCTGACCGCGGGGCTCATGCCCGACGACCAGCAGTTCCACATCAACTCGACGTGGACGGTGCGCGGCTGGTCGCTGTACAGCGGCGTGTTCCTCGAAACCTTCCACTACGATTCGGCGCTCTACGCCGGCTACGCGCGGCAGCATACGGCGGGCGGCGTCACCGACACCTTGCCGTTCGTCGGCACGGCGCGCATCCCGAACTTCGACCTGATGTTCCAGGTCACGACCCCGCAGTTCCGCCGCTTCGACGCGAACATCATGTTTCTGCCCGCGTTCCAGGACGAGAACTTCTTCGAGTGGTCGCCGGCGCGGATCATCCTGATCCAGGCCGGGGTCGACTGGCGGCCCTCCGACCGCATCCGCATCGGCGCGACCTACCTGCATCAGCAATACTGGCGCAAGACCGACGGCAGCACGGTGGCGCGCGACCTGATTCCCCGCCTCAAGCTGGAGTACCAGGTGGCGCGGCCGCTGTTCGTGCGCGTGGTGGGGCAGTATCAGGCGTCGTGGCAGGATTCGCTGCGCGACGACTCCCGCAGCAACGATCCGATTCTGATCTTCAATCCCGCGACCGGGACCTACGAGCGCGCGGTAGCGCAGTCGAGCAACACCATGCGCGTGGACTGGCTGCTCTCCTACACGCCGTCCCCCGGTTCCGTGCTGTACCTCGGCTACGGCTCGAGCCTCGCCGAAACCGAGGCGTTCGCGTTTCGCGGACTGCACCGCACCAGCGACGGCTTTTTCGCGAAAGTGACCTACTTGTTCCGGATGTAGCGCCTCACACCTTCGGCCACAGCCAGCCGAACGTCCCTGCCGTCAACAGCGCGTAGACCAGACCGTCGATGATGGCCTTGACCGTCGCGCTCCACGTCTGGCCACGCCATATCGAGTCGATCGGTGCCCCTGCCGCGTACGCGAGGAACGCCACTGTCCCGGCTACGCGAAAGACCGCGAGGTAGGCGGCTCCAGCGCTCAGCGTCCGGCCGGTCACGTACGCGACGAACACGCCGATCACGATGCTGTAGACGAACCACTGCACCAGGTTCTTGCCCATCCCGGGGGTCCCGCTCTGGCGCAGGAAGAGCATCCCCACGGGGCCCTTCTTGAACTTTTCGACTCCCTCCGCGGACCGCATATCGGCCATCGACATATGCGGGATGAGATACTGCCCCGGCGCGGCATTGCCGGCGCGAATCGCCGCGCCGACGGCATCCTCGTTGGGGAGCTTCTGGTAGTCACTGCGATGATACGTGAGCACCATGTGCAGCAGCGAGCTCGCGACGAACACGATCACTGCCGACAACAGGATCGGCAGCAGCAGCGCCGAGATGCCAACCATTGCGGCCTCCAGGTTTGGGGACGGACGTCGGCTGGAGAATCTGGGGGCGGGCGGGCAGAGTCGCTACTTGGCGGGTCCCGTCAGCAGCCTGGAATGGTCGGGTCGCCCTTGTCGGTGTGGGACTTAGGCAGGTGCGGTTGACTTCCTGCGACGGCCAAGTCATGCTTCGCTCGGCGGGCGGCAGGATGCCGCCCCCAGCACACCAACACAGTGAGGAGTGGCACCAGATGGCACGCATTACCGGTACCGTGAAGTGGTTCAACGACGCGAAGGGGTTCGGCTTCATCACCCCGGAGAACGGGGAAAAGGACTGCTTCGTCCACCACACGGCGATTCAGGCAGAGGGCTTCAAGACGCTGGCCGAAGGTCAGCGCGTGGAGTTCGAAGTCGTGCAGGGACAAAAGGGCCCGGCGGCGCAGAACGTCGTCAAGCTCTAACCCCCGCTGCAGGCAACGCAAACGGCGCCGCCCAATGAGGACGGCGCCGTTTGCATTACCGCTCTGGGTCGGGGCTAGGACCGCAGCTGCATCCGCATCGTCCGGCTGTCGAGGTCGATGGCCCACGTCGCGATGCGCGGAATCACGAAATCCATGCAGTCGTGGACGGTGACCGTATCGGGCGCCAGATCGAGAAACTCGAGCAGCCGCATCCGGATGTCGAGATACTCCTTCCCTTCCCGGCCGGCGGCGACTTTCAGCCCCACCTCATCGTCGAGCCGCCGGATGACGAAGCCGCGCGCCACCTCGAGCAACCGGTTGATGATGACCCATTCGAGCTCCGCCCCATCGGGTCGGGCGAGCCGCCGGGTGAGCGACTTGACCTGCTGCGGATCACACAGCTCGAGCACGATGCGGCGCACGTCGGGAGACGCCCGGCGCTCGCCGGGACGCTCGGCAGCCCGCTCGGCGCGCGCGCAGCTCGGCAGATCGTCGCGGTGCAGGCCGAGGAACTTGCCCATGGTCACGTAGACGTCGCTCCCCGGTCCCGGCACGCGGCGCCGCCCCTCCATAATCTCGGTGATATAGCTTTCCGACACCCGGGCAGCGGCGGCCAATTCTCCCGGCGTCCGCTTGAGCTGGCGCAGGCGTCGGTTGAGCAGCTCACCGACGGGGATCGGTTGCTTCAGCGGCAGAGCTTGGGGCACGAACCTCTCCTGGATGGGGCTACGTCCGGTCCCAGTGGGGACAGGCCTATGTCATCTCGAACGGGGTAAATATCGCTAGATCGGCCCCATAAACACAGCGCCGGACCCGCCTTACCTTGCCGTGCGGGTCCTTCCAGTCCACCTTTGCGAATCCCCGACGCCCCATTGGAGGAGCGTGCGAAAGCTCAGAATCGGCATTCTCGACCTCGTGACGCGAGGCCCCACCAAGGCGTTGTACGCGCGGGTGATGAACGCCAACCTGGCAGGAATCATGCCCCAGGTCGTCGGCGTGTGGTGCGAAGCGGAAGGCCATGACGTCACGTTCATCTGCTATACCGGCCTCGAAGACCTGGTGCAGGAGCTGCCGCAAGACGTCGACCTGGTCTTCATCGGGGCCTTCAGCGAGGCCGCCCTGCTCGCCTATTCCCTCAGCAACCTGTTCCGCGCCCGCGGCGCGATCACCGTCCTGGGCGGCCCCCATGCGCGGTGCTATCCGGAAGACGCGGCCAAGTACTTCGACTACGTCCTGGGCTTCACCGACCGGGAGATCATCCGCAGCGTGCTGCAGGATTGCGCGCAGCACCGCCCCGTGGGCGTCCAGCTCGCCGCCCCGCGCCAGCCCGCGGAGCTGCCCGGAGTCCGCGAGCGCTGGAAGTTCACGTCCGCGACGCTGCGCAAGGCTCCGGTCCTGAAGCTGGTCCCGATGCTCGGGAGTCTGGGATGTCCCTACACCTGCAGCTTCTGCATCGATTCGGTCGTCCCGTATCAGCCGCTGGATTTCGGGGAGATCACCAAGGATCTGCAGTTCCTGCTCACCCAGCAGCGCCGGCCGCGCGTGGGGTGGCACGATCCCAACTTCGGCGTGCGGTTCGACGACTACATGGATGCGATCGAGGCGGCGGCACCGCCCGACAGTATCGATTTCATCGCGGA
>DATLVL010000256.1:0-2629 GCA_035577525.1 Gemmatimonadales bacterium
GCGCAGGACCGGCCGTACAAGAAGAAGGTGCTGCCGGATAACGCGCTCGACATCATGCACCGGGAGCTCGTGACCCCCGGGCAGCTGGACGGGGAGCTGTTCAAGGTCTTCATCGAAGCGAAGGTGTTCGCGATCGAGGTCCCGACCTGATCACTGGTCGATATCGACCGACCCCGAAAACGTATTGCAGGCATCGAGCCGGCCGGTGTCGAACCCCCGCTTGAACCACGCCGTGCGCTCGCGCGACGTCCCGTGCGTGAAGCTTTCCGGGTTGACGTGACCCGTCGTCATCCGTTGTAAGCGGTCATCCCCGACCGCCGCGGCGGCGGTCAAGCCGCCCTGCAGGTCTCCCGGCTCGACGATCCCCTCGCGCCCCGCTTCGTGTCCCCAGACGCCGGCGTAACAGTCCGCCTGCAGCTCGAGCCGGACTGACGCATCGTTGCCGCCGCTGTGCGCGCGCTGCTCTGTTCCGAGTAGCCATTGTACGTGATGGCCCAGCTCGTGCGCCAGCACGTACGCCTCGGCGAACTCCCCCGGCGCGCCGAAGCGGTCCCGCAGCTCGTCGTAGAAACCGAGGTCGATGTAGACCTTGTTGTCGCCGGGACAGTAGAACGGGCCGCTGGCCGTCTCGGCGAAGCCGCAGGCCGAATTGATGCCGTCACGGAACAGCACGAGGTGCGCGTGTTGATACTGCGTCCCCTGCCGCGCGAGCAGCTCGGCCCACGTCGCCTGGGCGGTGTCGAGCACGAAGGTCACGAACTGCACCAGCGTGTCTTCGCGCGGCGTCGAGACGACGCTGTCGCCCACCACCGTCGCCGGGACACCCCCTGCCGCACCGCTGTCGAGCAGCGTGAAGAGGTTGCGGCGGAACAACAGGCTCAGCACCAGCAGGACGACGAATCCGCCGAGCCCCAGGCGCAAGCCGCCACCACCGCCCCCGCCGGTTGCGCCGCGCCGATCCTCGACATCCGAGCTGTCCGCACCGGAGCTCCACCGCATACGCCCTCCCCGATTCCTACCGCGTGCCGCGCTGCCCCAGGAGCTCGACGATCTTCGCGCATCCCGCCAGGATCGCCTGGCGTCGTTCGTCGCGCACCAGCGGCGTGCTCTTGCCGCCGCTCTCGATCTGCGCGCGCGCAATTTCGAGCGTCGTGCGGCCGTAGGGGTCCTTCACGAGCGGATCGCCGCCGCGCGACAGCAGCAGCTCGACGACCTCGGGATGGCCCCACACCGTGGCGAGCTGCAGCGCCGTCCATCCGCCCACCAGCGCGTTGACCTGACGCCGCGGTCCCTTCACCAGCTCCTTGACGCGATCGAGCAATCCGTACGCGGCCGCCCGGTGGAGATCGACCTCGGCGCCGCGCTCGAAGAGATAGCGCACCATCTCGACATGGCCTTCCTCGTTGGCCCAGCCGATCGGCGTCATCTGGTACGTATCGTCGCGGGCGTTGGGGTCGGCCCCGGCAGCCAGCAGGGTTTCGACCATGCGGCGGTCGTTGGCGATCGCCGCGAAGTGCAGCGCGGTGCCACCCTCGTTGCGGGTCGAGACCAGCGTAGGATCGTCAGCGAGTATGGCTTTCACGCGGTCCGCCGACGGCTCCTGCACCGCGGCAAAAAAGGCCGCGGGATCGGAGCGCCGCGTCCCTGGAAGGGCGCCGCTGTCAGGCGTGAGCTCAGTCATGAATCCTCCAGCATTTGTCGCGGGTGCTGTCAGGGAAGTTGGCGGGGTCGACCGGTCCCCGTCAACTGAATAGCAGCTTGCCGGCGACGAACACCAGGAACACGCCGAACGCGCGGCGCAGCGTCGCGTCCGAGAGTTCTTGAGCGAGCTTGGCGCCGAGCAGCGCGCCCAGAAACAGCCCCACGGCGATGAGGGCCGCATAGCCGAGATTCACCTGCCCGCGCTTGTAGTACTGCAGGAACCCCAGCAACCCTACCGGCAAGAGCAGTGCGCCGAGCGACGTGCCGTTTGCGGTGTGTTGTGGCAGCTTGGCCAGCAGCACGAGGCCGGGCACGACCACGATCGCACCGCCGATGCCGAACAAGCCGGAGATCACACCGGCTGCCAGACCCAACACCGCCACCAATGCGTAGGTCATGCTCCACTCCTCGTCGCAGTTGGTTCGTTGCCCCACCCACCGCCTCCGGGCGTCTCGATGCGCAGCACGTCACCAGCGGCCAGCGAGACGTTCACCTTCGCCGGGAGGGGCGCACCGTTCTTCAGATTGATGCCGCAGGACCCATCGCCGCCGCCGGCGGAGCCGCGCGGCGCATGCCGGCGTCGCTCGGAGAGGATGCTGGCTTCAGCAGGAACGAGCAGCTCGAGCTCCCGCACGACGCCGTCACCGCCGCGCCAGAGCCCCGCCCCGCCGCTCCCCGCGCGTAACGCGTAGCGTCGCACGCGCACCGGACATTCCAGCTCGAGCACCTCGATCGGCGTATTGCGGGTGTTCGACATGCCGACGTGGACGCCGGACGCCCCGGCTCCCCTGGGGCCCGCTCCCTGACCACCGCCCAGCGTCTCGTAATAGGTCCATCCCGGCGCGCCCAACGTCACGTTGTTCATCGTGCCCTGACCCTGCGCGGGCACCGGCACCCCGCTGGCGGCGAGCGCCCGGAACACGGTGTC
>DATLVL010000257.1:0-4251 GCA_035577525.1 Gemmatimonadales bacterium
GGCGCAAGCGGCTCAACACCTCGCTCACCATCGCCGGGGTCACCTGGAAGTCAGGCGCCTGCACGCCGTGGTCCGACTTCAGCTCGAGTGCATACCCCGTGAGTACATCGCGGAAAACTGCGACGTTGGCGCCGAGCGACTTCATGAACTTGCGCTCGGTGGTCGTGAACGTGTCCTGCGAGGCGAAGATGTCGGGACGGATCCCGCCGCCGCCGCGTACCGTCCGCCCCGCGTCGGTGTGGAACACGGGGAGGCTGTCGGGAACGGTATCCTTCCCCTCCGCCGCGCTCTCGACCTGCGCGACCTGATCCTCTTCATTCTTGCTGACGCGCTGAATGGTGCGGCCACTGGGCGTATACCAGCGCGCCGTCGTGAGTTTCAGCGCCGTCTCGGGCGAGAGCACGTAGAGGGATTGCACCAGACCCTTCCCGAACGTCGGCGTACCGACCACCAGGGCGCGGTCGTGGTCCTGCAGCGCACCGGCGATGATCTCGGCGGCGCTGGCGGTGCCCCCGTTCACGAGCGTCACGATCGGGAGCTTGGGCCATTTCTGCTGGCGATCGTCCTTGTAGGTGTGCGTGGCATCGGGCGCACGTCCCCGGGTCGCCACGACCTCCTGGCCCTGATCGAGGAACAGATCGCTCACGCCGATCCCCTGGTTCAACAACCCGCCCGGGTTGTTGCGCAGATCGAAGATCAGGGACTTCATCCCCTTGCCGATGAGGCTGTCGACGGCGATACGGACTTCGTCCGCCGACGTCTGGCTCACCGGGCTGAGCGACACGTAGCCCACCTTGTCGTCCAGCATCATGGCGATCTGCACCGAGCGCACGTGGATCTTCGCCCGCGTGAGCTTGAAAGTGATCGGGTCGTTGACCCCGATGCGGCGAATCTTCAGCTCAGCGCTCGTCCCCGGCGTGCCGCGCAGCTGCTTCACTGCCTCGTCCTGCTTCCACCCCTCAGAGGAGCGGCCGTCGACGGAGATGATCTCGTCGCCGGTCAGGACGCCGGCGCGCTCGGCGGGCGTATCGGGCAGCGGCGCGATGACGGTGATCCAGCCGTTGCGCACGTCGATCTGCAGACCGAGACCGCCGTAATCGCCGCTCGTCTGCTCGTTCAGCGCGTGGAAATCGTCAGGCTTGAGGTACGTGGAATACGGATCGTGCAGCTGATCGAGGAAGCCGTCGATCGCCATCTGATAGAGTTTGCGCTCATCGATCGAGTCCACGTAGAAGTCCGCGACCCGCGACAGCACGTCGTCGAACAGCCGCGCCTGCTGGTACACGGTTCCCTGGGGTCCGGAGTCGCGCTGCAGCAGCCACGCCCCCGTCACGAGCGCCATGCCGGACATCGCCAGAACGAGCAGCCATTTGCGATTCATGAGCTACCTCGGGTTGAAAGCGCCGTCACCGCCGCCAGCTCGCGCCAGGCGGCTTCCAGCACCGTGGGTTTCGACGGCGATGCATCGATATGCACCACGCCCGGGCCGCTCGCCGCGGCATACGCCGCGCGCACCCGCTCGTGGAAGGCATCATCCTCCCGCTCGAATCGGTCCTTCACCTTCCGTGCCCGCCGCTGCCGCTCCCGGCCGAGGTCCACCGGCAGATCGAGCACCAATGTCAGATCGGGGACCAAGCCACCGGTCGCGAGCCGCAACGCCGCATCTACTTCGGCTGCCGGAAGCCCGCGCCCCGCTACCTGATACGCTCGCGTCGACAGGTCGAACCGGTCCGCGAGCACTACCTGGCCCGACTCCAGCGCCGGCCGGATTACCCGGTCCACCAGGTCGGCCCGGGCGGCCAGTATCAAGAATAACTCCGCCGCGTCGGACATTTCATGCCGGGAGCGCAATGCGACCTTGCGGGCCGCCTCGGCCACCGGAGTCCCCCCGGGCTCCCGCACCGACAGGACCTGGCAACCCTCCGCCAGGAGCCGCCCCCCGAGGGCCCGGACGAGCGTCGATTTCCCCGCCCCTTCCGGCCCCTCCAATACGATGAACGCCCCGCCCGCTGCCGTCATCCGAGGGTGATGATGGGACTCGCGGCGCCCTTCTGGATCCCCTCGTAGATGCGCGCGTTCACCTTGGCCATCAGTTTCTCGAAATTCGATTGGGCGACGGCCATTTGCTGATACACCGGGTTTACCTGGATGCTTTGGACGGTCTTGTCGTGCCGCTCGGCCTGCTCCTGGGTGGGTTCCTTCCCGGCACGGGCGGCGCGCTCGATCTCTGCGGCGATCTTTTCCATCTCGGCGAGGAGCCGCTGGCAGTCGGCGTCATCGCGCAGCTGGTCGCTGGCGCGCTTCAGCGCCTTGTATTCATCGGTTTGCCCGATCAGTCGGCCGAGATCCTGCGCCTTCTCTTCGATCACGACGTCCTCCCGCGAGAGTTCATCAGGGCGTAGCGTGGGCGTCCGAACAGATCGGGCACGATCCGCACCCGGTCCCAGCCGGCGGCGTGGGCCAGATCGCGCACTTCTGCCACGCGCCGCTCGTCGATTTCCAGGACCAGCAAACCACCCGGCTCCAGCCGCTCCGCCGCCCCCGCGATCAGAGCGCGAGTCGCATCGAGGCCATCCACGCCGCTCGTCAGAGCCAGGCGCGGCTCGAACGCGCGCACGGCATGGTCGAGCGCGGCCCACTCGTCGTCGGTGAGATACGGTGGATTCGATACGATTGCCCGGTAGCGGTCGTTGCCCAACGGCTCGAGCAGATTCCCCTCGCGCACCTCAAGCGGCAGGCCGGAGCTGGCGGCGTTCGCGCGGGCGAGCGCTGCCGCGGACGGCGACGGCTCGGTCGCGACAACCCGATCGAATCGCCCTTCGAGCGCCAGCGACAACGCGATACACCCCGACCCCGTTCCGATATCGGCGACCCACCCGCCCGGACGGTCCCCGGCCCAATGGAGCACGAGCTCCACCAGTCCTTCGGTCTCCGGCCGCGGGATCAGGGCCCGATCGTCGACGATGAGGTTGAGGCGCCGGAACGCCATTTGCCCCGCCGCGTAGGCGAAGGGCATTCCGGTGAGACGGCGCGAGACCATGGCGTCGAACTGGCGCAGCGTATCGCCGGCGGCGCGAGCCTCGCGCGCCAGCCATGCCTGTCCCGCGGGCAACCCCGCCGCCAGCTCCCAGAACCAGGCGACCTCGCGCTGCGGGTAGGCGATGCCTTCGGCGCCCAGCAGCTCCGCCGCCCGGTTGAGCACGGCGCCGACGGTCGCGATGGAAACAGGACGGGCGGTGAGCTCAGGCACTCATGCGCTCCTGCTCCCCGGCCTGGCGGAGCGCGTCCATCAGTTCGTCGAGACGGCCGTCGAGCACCTCGGCGAGATTATGGGCGCTGTACCCGATGCGATGATCGATCACCTGGTTGCGGGGAAAATTGTACGTCCGGATCTTCTCCGAACGATCGCCCGAACCCAGCTTCGTGCGGCGCTCGCGGGCCCGCTCAGCCTGCTGCTCGGCGAGCATGCGATCGAGCAGCCGCGAGCGCAAGATCTCGAGTGCCTTGAGTTTGTTTTGCAGCTGCGATTTCTGGTCCTGGCACTGCACGACGAGACCCGTCGGCAGGTGGGTCACGCGAACGGCGCTGTCGGTGGTATTGACGCTCTGCCCGCCGGGTCCCGACGAGCGAAACACGTCCACCCGCAGATCCTTGTCCTCGATCTTGACGTCCACTTCCTCGGCTTCCGGAAGGATGGCGACGGTGGCCGCGGACGTATGGATCCGGCCCTGGGCTTCGGTCTCCGGAACGCGCTGAACGCGATGCACGCCCGACTCATAGCGCAGCGTCCCGTATGCGCGGGTGCCGCGCGCGGCAAACACCGCCTCCTTGAGGCCGCCGAGCACGCCTTCGCTCATCTGCAGCAGCTCGACTTTTAGTCCGCGGCGCTCGGCGAAGCGGGTGTACATGCGGAACAGGTCGGCGGCGAACAGCGCCGCCTCGTCGCCGCCCGTGCCGGCCCGGATTTCGACGATGGCGTCGCGATCGTCGAGGGGATCGGGGGGGACGAGCAGCTCGCCGAGCTGGGCGGAAAGCCGCGCCACGTCGGGGCGCAGTCGCTCTACGTCCTGGCGCGCCAGCTGTGACAGCTCGGGGTCCGGATCATTGAGGAGCTCTTTCGCCTGGGCGAGCTCGGCCTCGAAGCGGGTGAGACGATCGTGGGTTTGACGGATGGCGTCGAGCCGTGCGTGCTCGCGACCGAGCTGCTTCAGCAAGGCCTGATTCCGCGCGGTCTCGGGGTCGGCCAGCATC
>DATLVL010000258.1:0-7782 GCA_035577525.1 Gemmatimonadales bacterium
GCTGCGAATCGAACGCCGGTCCCGAAGTGAGCCGCGTCGCCGTGCCGCCCGCGATCGGCAGCGTGTAGAGATCGCCGAGCAGCTCGTATACGATCGTCTGCCCATCGGGCGACAGATCGAGCGACATCCACGTCCCTTCCGACACGTCGAAGGACACGCTGCGCGTCGTCGTGAGGGGCAGCGAGTCGTTCTTGGAGACCGTGTCCTTCGTGCTGTCCCGGCCGGTATCGGCCGGCCAGGCACGCACGACCGGGGGAGATGGGGAATCGGGATGGAGCAGTACCGGAACAACGGCGGCGAGGACCGTCGCGGTCAAGATACTTCGCATAACAGGGGCTCCAGGAAGGGGAACGACGGCGTCGCAAAAACTGAAGGCGTCGAGAGAAGGCGTCAAGCGACGGCGTCAAGAGAAATCGTCGAGCAAGGTCGTCGAGAAAAGGGGGTTACGAATCCACTCGACGATTTTATTTGACGGTTTCACTCGACGTTTTTGCCGTTTTCCAAAGCAGCACCACCACCCCCACCACCACGATCCCCGCAAAACAGAACCACTGAATCGCGTACGACATGTGCGGGCCATTGTCGAGCGCCGGCGGGCGCCAGCGCTTGAGGCCAGTCGGGTGCGGGGCGGTGCTGTCGTTCAGCTGGATGACGATGCTCAGCACCGCGTACGGGAGAGAATCCCTCAGGGCCTGCGGGTCGACGTCGCCGCGATCGCGTGGCGCGGGGAGTGCAAGCCCCGTGACGTCGGCGGAATCACCTTCGCGGTAGCGCGTGGCGTCGACATGCGCCGCATCCGGAGACGGCACCCAGCCGCGGTCTACGAACACTGCCGATCCGTCCGAGAGGCGCACCGGCGTGAGCAATGCCACGCCGGGGGTCCCGTCGTACGTCCGGCCCCTCCAGACGCGCTCGTGGGTGTAGTCGTACGCGCCGTGGACATGCGCGCGGCGATCGCGCAACGCTTCCGGCTCGACGCGATGCAGCGGCAGCTCGACCGGAGCCAGGGCGTGCGCTGCCTGGATCTCCAGGTTGCGCGTCTTCCGGTCCGCCAGCCGATTCAGCTGCCACACTCCGAGCCGCACGAACAGCGCGGCGACGGCCAGCGCGAGAATCGCGCCCGCCAGGTCCCGCCGTCGCAGGCTCATCGCCCCGCCCGCGTCAATGCCAGTTTGGCCACCCGCGGCAATTGTTTGATCGCCGCCTCCCGCGATTGCGCCGCGCCGCGGCTGCTGCGCCGTTCGGTGTAGACGAGACGTACTGGCAGGCGGCTGCGCGTATACGCCGCGCCCTTCCCCGCGCGATGCGTGGCGATCCGGCGATCGAGGTCGTTGGTGACCCCCGTATAGAGCGACCCGTCAGCGCAGCGGAGCATATAGACGATCCACCTCTTCAAGATGCCAGCCTCAAGGCTTAGGTCAACCGTTCCTGCAGCGGCCACTGTCTCTTCACACGTGCACCAGGGCCTGCGCGAGGTCCGCGATCGTATCATCAGGGTGCTCGATGCCGACCGACAGCCGGATCAAGCGATCGCTGATCCCCGCGGCCCGCTTGGCCTCGGGACTCACGTCGGCGTGCGTCATCGAATAGGGATGCTCCGCCAGCGATTCCGTGCCGCCCAGACTGACGGCCAGCTTGACGAGCTTCAAGGCGTTGAGGAACCGGAACGCCTCCGCCTCGCCGCCCTTCACATCGAACGACACCATCGCCCCCGGACCGGAGCACTGCTTGCGGTACACTGCGTGCTGGGGATCGCCTTCCCGCAGATGCCCGAGGTAGTAGACGCGCTCGACCTTCTCGTGCGCCGCCAGAAAGTCGGCGACGTAGCGCGCGTTCTTCATCGCCGAAGTCATGCGCAGCTTCAAGGTCTCCAGGCTGCGCATCAGCAGCCAGCCGGTCCAGGGGTCGGCGAGGGTTCCGAAGAACGTGCGCAGCGCGCGCACCGGCTCGAGCATCATCCGCGACCCCAGCGCCGCGCCCGCCAGCAGATCCGAGTGCCCGCCGATGTACTTGGTCGCTGAATAGAGCACGATATCCGCCCCGTGCAACAGCGGCTGCTGCCACAGCGGACCGAGAAAGGTGTTATCCACGAGCACCAGCGGCCGCCGTCCGTCGGCGCCGCGGCGCCGGGCAAACTCGGCGCAGGCCGCGAGGTCGACGAGCGCGTTCGTGGGATTGGCCGGCGTCTCAACGAGCAGCACCGAGACGTGGTCCGAGGCCGCCACGCCCGCTGTGGCGAGGGCGCCTGCGAGATCGTCGGGGCCGGCGCAGGCGTCGGCGCGGAACGGCACCGGCCGCACCCCGAACACGGGCAGCACGTATTTCAGGAGATGGTCGGTTCCCCCGTACAGCGGCGTGCTGTAGAGCATGACGTCGCCGGGGTGAACCAGCGCCATAAGCGTCGTCGCGATCGCGGCCATTCCGGTGTTGAACACGGCGCAGGCTTCGGCGCCGTCCCACAGCGCCAGTCGCTCTTCCAGGATCTCGAGATCGGGGTTGTTGATGCGGCTGTAGATGAGCCCGGCGGACTCGGTCTCGCCCTTCTTGCGGAGCCCATATGCAATCTCGAAGAACGCCTTGCCCTCTTCCGCCGTCTTGAACACGAACGTCGACGTCTGAAAGATCGGGACCTTGAGCGCGCCTTCCGACAACTCGGGCTTGTAGGCGTACGTCATCATCAGGCTTTCCGGATGAAACACCTGCTTCAGACGCAGCGATGCTTCGGAGAGACGTTTGCGTGCCATGGCGAGCGCTAAGCTAGCGGGGCTCCAAGTCCCGCGCCATTTTGCGCGCCGTGTCCGCCTCCACGCCGCCTCGCGTCGCCACGACCACGCTCATCGTCCTCACCGGCGTCAACCTGCTGAACTACATCGACCGCTACGTCGTGCCGCCGGTGTTCGAGAGTCTCAAGCGGTCGGAGATCCATCCCAGCGACGCACAGCTGGGGCTCTTGATGAGCGTCTTTTTGTTCGTGTACACGATCGCCGCCCCACTCTTCGGTTGGCTGGGCGACACCAGGCGGCGCCCCCGCGCGCTCGCGGCCGGGGTCGCGCTGTGGAGCGCCGCGACGGCACTCGGCGGCTTCGCCTGGAGCTATTTGTCGCTGCTCGTGTCGCGCGGGCTCGTCGGCATCGGCGAGGCGGCCTACGGCACGATCGGGCCGAGTCTCCTGGCCGACTACTTCCCCCCACGCAACCGCGGTCGGGCGTTCGCGGTGTTCTACATGGCGATCCCGGTGGGCGCGGCGCTGGGGTTCATGGTCGGCGGGTTCGTCGATCACCACTGGGGGTGGCGTCGCGTGTTTTTCGTCGCCGGGCTGCCAGGCCTGCTGCTCGCCGCGCTGGTTGCACGGCTGCGTGAGCCAGAGCGCGGCGCGAGCGACGCCGTACCGGGCATCTCCTCCGAGCCCGAGCCCTTGTGGACGGTGGGAGCAGCCGCCCGAAGACTGCTCGGCAACCAGGCGTACGTTCTCACCGTACTGGGCTATGCCGCCTACACCTTTGCCCTGGGCGGAATCGCGGCGTGGGTGCCGTCGTTTCTCGAGCGGGTGCGTGGCCTCCCCGGCGACGTCGCAACGGGGCGCTTTGGCGCGATCGTCGTCCTGACCGGGCTGGTCGGGACGTTCGGCGGCGGGTGGCTGGGAGACCGGCTGCTGGCGCGCACGCGCCATGCCTACCTCTGGCTCAGCGGCGTGGCCACGTTGCTGGCCGCTCCGCTGTTCTACCTGGCGCTCGCCGCGCCGTCCCCTCCCGTGTATTGGAGCGCGATGGTCGGCGCGGAGCTCCTGATGTTCGCGTCGACGGGGCCCATCAACACCGTCATCATCGGGGTCGTCCCTGCCGGAATCCGCGCGAGTGCCATGGCCCTCAGCGTGTTCTCGATACACATCCTCGGCGACGTGCAGTCGCCGTGGCTCGTGGGATGGATCTCCGGAGGAAGGTCGTTACAGCAGGCGGTGTTGATTCTGCCGGTGGCTGCGCTGACCGGTGGGGCGATCTGGACATATGCGGCGGCGCAGAAGGAATCATGAAGCAGCGCCCTCAACCTGTTTCGACACTCGCCTGAAGCGCGAAGCGCAGCAGCTCCCATTCCGGCGCGCGGTACCCTTCGCGCTGCTGGAACCGCGCCGCCCGTTCGAGCACCACGTCCCGCAGCCGCTCGTGCCTCCGGTTGTACGCGGACATGCGCAAGGCGGTCGTAGCACTCATCCCCGGAGGAACAGGCCCGCGAAACCCCAGCGCTTGGACGGCGAGGCTGTACAGCTTGAGGATGCGCGACACCGGCAGGAGATACCAGTCGTACCGCAGGTGATCGCCGGCGTCGGCGCGCCGCAGCATCGCCTCCGTCACCACGTTGTCGACATGATCCCGGAATAGCGTTTCCGGGTCGCGCCACTCCGCGACCACACGCAGCTGCGGATCGTACTCGAGATCCGACGGCTCTTCGGTCTCGAAGTGCGTCACGCCGAGCTCCGTCAACCAGCGCCGCGTGCCGCTGTCGCTGATCTGCGACATCTGCCTCCACAAGGTGATCCCGACCGGCTGATACGAGGTCGCCACCAGCTCGGAGCAGTACATCCTGGTGTGATCCTCGTAATCGATCTGAAAATCGTAGGGGATATGGCGGCCGCGCGCCTCGCGCAGCGCGAACGAAGCCGCCTCGTGTGGCAACATCGGGTCGTGCTGCAGCGCCGGCAGGTCGGCCCGCAGCCGCAGCACCATGACCCGGAGCTTCACGTCGCGCAGATAGTCCTCGAGCGTCAGGACGTTCACGCCGTGATCGAAATTCGATTCGACGACCGAGGCGAGGCTGGTGCGCGGATCGACATACACCATGGCGTCGTGTGAGAAATTCCCGGGGTAGTCGCTGCCGACGGCGATCAGGGCGGAGCTCGGCTCGCCGCCGCGCGAGACGAGCAGATCACCGCTGTGAATGGTGACGCCGAGGATGCGGGTCGAGGGCGTTTGCGACGGCTCATCGGTCTCGACGGTCAGTGCGGGAATCGAATCGGGCCGGCCCTGCAGCATGACCTCCTCGAGCGCGGTCCGACCACCCCACAGGAGGCGGTACAGCCGGTCGCGGCTGATCCGCGCCGTCATGTCCCAATGCTCCGACTGCCGCTTGACCACCGTCCGGACGCTCGTGACGAGTTGTGTGTATTGCGGAACCCACTGCGGACACCCCGCCACGACGGGGCCGAGGTCGAAGACCTCCAACTCGATCGTATCGAGCACAGGGGCTTGGGGACTGACGGGCAGCTGCAGCGCTCGGAGCAGCCGATCATCGCGCTGCAGCTGCCGAGTGACGGCCGGACGACTGGGATCACACCCCGCCGACCGGATGGCCTTGAAGCGTGCCTCGAGCCTGTACCAGGCCGAGTCCCGATTCCAGTTGAAGTGCAATAACGCCCGGGCAGTTGCCGGCGGGGCGTCTCGATCCGGAATGAGCAGGAGCAGATACGCTGCCCCACACACGAGGAGGGACAGGATCAGGCGGCGCTGGGCAGTTCCCATGTGGACCAGGTTCGCCCGCCGTGGTTAAGCCGAAGTCAAGCTTCCAACTGGGCGTCGAGGGTAATCTTGACGTTGCCCTTCAATGCCCGGGATACTGGGCACCCGTCCTTGGCTCCCTGCGCAGCTTTTTGAAACGCCGCGTTGTCGATCCCGGCGACTTTCCCTTTCACCGTGAGCGCCATCGTCGTGATCGTCGGAGCGCCGTCGACCGTCTCGATCGTGCAGGCGGCATCGACGCTGACCCGCGTGCCGGGGGTCCCCGCCTTTTCCAGGCTGGCCGAGAGCGCCATGGCCAGGCACGCGGCGTGGGCCGCGGCGATCAGCTCCTCGGGTGTCGACCCCTTCGCCCCCTCGAATCGCGTCTGAAAGGAATACGGGGCCTGAAACGCCTGGCTCCCGGCCTTGAACACACCGCGGCCGTCCTTGAGCTTGCCCTCCCAGACCGCGGATGCCCGACTCGTCGTCATGGTCATGCTCCGTCCGTAGGTGGCCGGAATCTGGCGGGGCGCGGGACGCGGCGCTACAGTTTGCGCATCACCGTGCTGCAAGGAGACGATGAGGATGGCCACCAAACGTGGAACCGGGCAGCCCACTGCACGGACCGCCCGCCGCCCCAAGCGCAAGAGCCCAGAGACGTTCCGCGCGCGGGCGCTGACCCCTTCGTTGACCGTGAACGACCTGAAGCAGAGCCTCGCCTGGTACGAAACCGTCCTCGGTTTCACAGTGGAAGATCGCTGGGAGTCAGATGGGGCGCTGCGCGGCGTTGAGCTCAAGGCGGGCAACACGCGTCTCATGCTCAATCAGGACGACTGGGCGCGCGGCCGCGAGCGGTTGAAAGGCGAGGGCTTCCGGCTTTGGTACGAGACGGCCCAGGACCTCGATGCCCTCGCCGCCGAGATCACTGCCCGCGGCGGCCGGCTCGATCACGAGCCGCGCACCATGCCGTGGGGAGACCGGGCGATGGGGCTCACCGACCCGGATGGCTATCGCCTGACGATCGCCCAGATCGCACGTTGAGTGGATAACGCGGCCGTGCTTCGCGCCCTGGCGGAGACGTTCGTTTCCGGGGGCGAGGCCGTCCGCCTGGCCGACCATCTCACTGAAACGATCGCCTCCCTGCCGCGCCGCTCCGACCGGGAGGAGATCGCGCGCCTGCTGCAGCTGTTCGAAAGCCGCACCTTGAACCTGGTGCTGGCCGGCTCCGCCCTCCCCTTCACGTCGATGTCGCAGTCGCAACGCGAGCGCTACCTCGGCGCCTGGGCGACGAGCCGCGTGCCGCTCAGGCGCAAGGCGTTCCAGGGACTCAAGCGCATGGCGACGGTGCTGTATTACACAGCCCGGATGCCCTCGGGAGACCCGAACCCGAGCTGGGCGCGGCTCGGCTACCCGGGCCCGCTCGGTCCGCCGCCGGCAACGCCAAAGCGCATCGTCCCGCACACCATCGCCAACGACGGGACGCTGCAATGCGACGTCGTCGTCGTGGGCTCCGGCGCGGGCGGCGGCGTCGTCGCCGGCGAGCTGGCGGCTCGCGGGCTCAACGTCGTGGTGCTCGAGAAGGGCGGTTACTACAACGAGGCCGACTTCTCGCACTACGAGGGCGAGACGTTGTCGCGCCTCTACGATGGCGGCGGCCTGCTCACCTCCGACGATCTCGCCATCGTCGTCCTCCAGGGCAGCTGCCTGGGCGGCGGCACCGTGGTGAACTACACGACGAGTTTCCGCACGCCGGACGGGGTGCGCGAAGAGTGGGCGCGCGAGCACGGCCTGCCCCACTTCACGACCGCGGAGTACACGCAGGCGCTCGACGCCGTCTCCGCGCGGCTGGGCGTCACCACCGAGGCGCAGCGCCCCAGCGGGCGCGACGCGGCAATGCTGCGCGGGCTCGACGCCCTCGGCTGGCAGCACGCGCCGCTGCCGCGCGACGTCCGCGGCTGCCCGCAGGACGAGCAGTGCGGCTACTGCGGATTCGGCTGCCGCCGCGGCGCCAAGCAATCGACGCTGATCACCTACCTCCAGGACGCCTACGACCAGGGCGCCCGGCTGATCGTGGACACGATGGTGCGGCGCGTGATCGTCGAGTCCGGTCGGGCCGTGGGAGTGGAAGCGGTCGTGCGCTACCCGCAGGGCCCGCGGCCGTTCAAGCTCAGCGTGCGCGCGCGCGCCGTTGTCGTGGCCGGTGGGTCGGTACACTCACCCGCGCTGTTGTTGCGGTCCGGCATCGAGCTGCAGGCGTTAGGCCGGCACCTGGCGCTGCACCCGGGGGGGGCGG
>DATLVL010000259.1:0-12564 GCA_035577525.1 Gemmatimonadales bacterium
CCAGTGGATCGTGTCGCAGTGGAGCGGCGTGGATGGCAGCGGCACCAACGGCTCCGGCGCGATCGTACAGACGGCCTCCAATGCCGCCGATGCCGTGACCACACTTGCGACTCCGCTCGCGGCGTTCGCGAATCCCAATGACGTGGCCTACGGCGTCTTCGGAGTCAACAGCAACGTGGTCGCGATCACCCCCGGCGCCGGTTTCACGGAAATCGACGAGCAGCCGTCCACCGAGAGCACGGCCGCAGACCTGTTCGCCGAGTGGGGCGTCAACCTGCCCACGATCAGCGCGAGCTGGGCGACGAAGAACGCCGGCGCACTCGGCGTGGAGATCAAGGCTTCGCCCTGACGGCGGTTTCGGATCCGCCCAGAAACGCGACGAGCGCCGTGATCTCCGCCGGCTTGAGGTCGTGGTTCGGCATCCCGCCGTTCGCCTGTTGCGCCGCAGGCAGAATCGATGGATCGGCGAGAAACCTCTGCAGAAAGTCGGCGGGCAGACGCAGTGCCGTGAGCTCCGGACCGACCTGCACCACGCCGCTTCCCGCCACGTCGCCGTGCAAGTGGCAGGTGACGCATCCCTTGGCGACGAAGAGCCGCCGGCCTCGCTCCCCGGTGGCATGAGCCGGCGACGATTGCCCCGCGCCGATCACCGCGATCGGCTCGAGGTCGACGTGACTCGACCCGAAGCCGGAATTGATCGTCAGGTGCCATTGACCCGTATCGGGCAAGGTGAGGGTCGAGCTGTAGCGGCCTTTCCCCCCCGCCGGCACGGCGTCGGCTCTGGTGTGGCTGCCTCCGGCTCGCGCGTCGATCGAAGGGCGCAGGTTCTCGAGTAGCGTGTGGCCATGTTGGCGCACGGTGAACGTCAACGTCACCGGTTTGCCCGCCACGACGGCATCGGGTAAGTCGTCCACGGTGATCACGGCCCAGCCTCCCCAGCTCGCGGCGACCAGGAGGGTCGCCGAGAGGGGGAGCACCCGCGCGAGCGGGCGGAGCAGGCTGAGGGTCATATCGTCCTCCCGGAATGAGCGTCCGGGATGTGATGCCGCCCGTGTCGCGGCGGTTTAGGGGACGATCGTCGCCTTGGTGATCGAGTCGAGCTTGGGGAATTGCGAGGCCAGGTAAGCGGTTCCTTGCCCCTCGATGATTCCCTGGTCGGGGCGTTCTCCATACCCGGCGTAGATCCGGTCGACCACACCCATCCCATCGACGACTTTGCCGAACGGCGAGAATCCCATGCCATCGAGGTTGAGATTGTCGCCGAAGTTGATGAACAGCTGCGTCGTCCGCGTGCTGGGTCCCGCGGTGGCGAACGTGATCGTGCCGCGGGTGTTGTGCTGCTGCACAGGATCGTCGGGAATCGACGCCAGATGCCAGCGCGCCGAGATGGCGGGATCGCCGCTGAGCCCAAACTGCACCACGAAGCCCGGCACGACGCGAAAGAAGCGCGTGCCGTCGAAGAACCCGTTCTTCACGAGGTTGTAGAACCGGTCGGCGCCACGGGGAGCCCAGGCGCGCGTGACCTGGACAGTGAACGCGCCGGCACTCGTTTCGAACCGCGCGTTGAACGTCTCGGGCGCCTTGGTTTGCATGGCGGGGGACTGGGGATTGAGTAACGGGTTCGTTGCGCCCGCCTGTTGAGGCGGTTTAGTGTCTTTCCCACATGCTGCCAAAGCCAGCACGATTGCAAGAGCGTAAGTCCGTCGGAACATCAATCCTCCAGGAAGAATGTGGAGAACACTACTCGCAAAGGGGCTGTAACGGGAGCGCAACACACTTGCTTTTGGGGGCCTGGTCTTGAATGATGCACTTCGGTAGTGCTGCCTGGTTCGCCCTCGTGCGGAGGCAACATGACCGTTGTCGGTGCCGTGCTCGGAATCCTGATGATCGCGATCGTCGGCCGCTGGCTGCTCATGGGTGGCGACGATCAAGCTTCCCACTCCACTCGCAAGCCGCACTAGCGCCGGGCGTATTTCGTCCGGTCGAGCGGGCCGATCGGACGCCCGGCTGCGGAGCAGGCGATCAGGGTCGCGAGGCGCTTCAGCCGCGTGGCTTCCTGTTTGGCGCGCTGTACCCAGTGCGTGCAGGTGCGCCGGTACCACGGCGCTTGCGCCTGGAACCAGGTCCAGGCGCGCCGATTGGCGCGGAACCGCCCGGCATAGGCCGGGCTGAAGCGCCATTCTTTCCGTTGCTCGTAGGCGTACAGTCCCGTCTTCTTGCGGTTGCGCTGCTCGTAGACCTCGAGGCCACGGGGACTCACTCGCTTGGCTCGAATGAGGGCCCGCATCCGGCGCAGGTTCACCGTGCTCCAGATGCTGCCGGACCGCCGGGGGGTGAAACGGATCGTGTAGGAATCGTCATCGATGCGGTGGCGCACACCGTCGATCCAGCCGTAGCACAACGCCTCGTCCACTGCCTCCGGCCACGTGATACTGGGTTGATCGGTGTGGCGCTTGCGGAACCCCACGTGCAGTGTGCGGTGTTCAGTGTGATGGCGCTGGAGCCAGGTGCGAAAGGCCGCCGGCGTCTTGAAGAACACGATCTTCATGGCAACGAACGTGTGTCGAGGAGTGTCCCGTGTCCATTCGTCCGATCAAACGCATTATCCAGTCGCAGCCGACCATCGAAGGAGCGGGGGTGCGCCTGCGCCGTGCCTTCGGCTTCGGCGATACCGACGAGTACGATCCGTTTCTGCTGCTCGATGACTTCCGCAACGAGCGTCCCGACGACTACCTGGCGGGATTCCCATGGCACCCGCACCGCGGTATCGAGACGATCACCTATGTCCTCAAGGGCACCGTGAACCACGGCGACAGCCTCGGCAACCGCGGTACGCTCGGGTCGGGGGACGTACAGTGGATGACGGCCGGTAGCGGAATCCTGCACCAGGAAATGCCGAAGGGCGATCCGGAGGGGAAGATGCACGGCTTCCAGCTGTGGGCCAACCTGCCTGCGAAGCTCAAGATGACGGCGCCGCGCTACCAGGATATCGCCGCCAACGACATCCCCGAAATCACCGATGACGACGGCACGCGGGTGCGCGTGATCACGGGCGAGTTCTGGGGCAAGTCCGGCCCGGTGCAGGGCGTCGCCGCCGATCCCCGCTACCTGGACGTCTGGGTGCCGCCAGGAAAGCGCAAGACGCTCCCCGTGGCGACCACGAACCACGCGTTCGCCTACGTCTTCGACGGCGCCGGCTCGTTCCGCGACGCCGCCGCGCCGCGCGGCGTGCTCACCGAGCAGGTGGGGGAAGGTGGGGACCAGACGGCGCCGCCCGTGGCGCTCGACGAAACCGGCAACCGCTCGCTCGTGCTGTTCGACCGCGGCGACGAGGTGACGGTGCGCGCCGGCGAGGAAGGCATCCGCTTCCTGCTCGTGTCGGGCAAGCCGATCGAGGAGCCGGTGGCGTGGTACGGGCCGATCGTCATGAACACCGAAGAGCAGCTGCGGCAGGCGTATGCGGAGCTGCAGGCGGGGACGTTCATCAAGAAATAGAACGCGCCGTTTCTCAAGTTGCGCTGAACCGCGCCAGCGACCGCGCGGCCCGGCGGCGGATCGCCCGCTGCATTGGTGGGCTCCATCCGAGCAGGAGACCGCTCACGCCGAGCGCTTGCCGGGACCAGCGGTACAGGTCGAACGAATCTTGGTGCACGGCGATCAGGCCGCCCTGGAACACGAACGTCGCGTCGATGGCGTTGTGGACGGGGCGGCCGGTCGCCGAGTAGGTGTACCACGCCTCCCAATGGGCACTGCCACTGATCTCCGACACCACGACATCACGGAACGTGATGCGCAGGTCGGCAGCCCGCTCGCACAGCATGCGCCACATCGCAGCGACCTGCCTCCCTTGGAGATCGGTGAACACCGGATCCGAAAAGCGGGCATCGGGCGTGTAACAGCGGGCCATCGCCGCGTGATCCCGGACGGCAAAGGCTTGGTACAGCCGGGTGATCACCTCCCGGCTCACCTCCAGCCGCTCACGATCTGCGTAATCCCGAACGCCAGCCGCCGGCGCCACCATTGCGGGGCGTGATTCCCGCCTGGCACGTCGGTCGCGGTGACGTCGTACCCCTTGGCACGGAGGGCGTCGGCGAAGCGGCGGTGAGCCTGCAGGAAATTCGGGCCTGATCCCCCCAAGGTGGGGTGATCCTCGAGCGCGCCGACGTCGAGCACGAACTTCACGTCTCTCTTCGGACCGGCCTGGACCTGGGTTGTCAGCCACTCGTAGGGCGCACCGTTGGATGCTTCGGCACCGCGCCAGAACGCGCCACTCTGCGACCAGACGTTCCCGAAGAGGTCGGGGCGCTGGAACGCCACATACGCCGCGCCGAGTCCGCCGGCGCTCGAGCCGGTGATGATCACGCGGTGCGGATCGGTAGTAACGGGCCAGCGGGCGCGCACCCAGGGGATGAGCTGTTGCCCGAGGAAGCGGACCATTCTGGCGGAGTTACCGAGGTCCGCGATGCGGACGCTCGAGGCCGAGTCGTCGATCAGCACGGCGACAAACGCCGGAGCTTTGTGCGTGGCGAGCAGTGTATCCAGCAGTTGTGGCAGCGGCATCGTGTCACGGTACTCGTCGCCGTCGAACGCTACGATCAGAGGATAGGTCGCGGCCGCTGCAGCGTTGAAGCCGGGCGGGGTGTAGACCCAGAGACGCCGGGGGCGTTGATAGGTGGAGTCGAACACGACATAGGGCGACACACGACCCGCGGGCACGGGAGTCTGAGAAGTTTGGGCGAAACTCGGCGCTGCGACCAGTAGGAAAAGTGCCGCCCTCAGAGTCATCGAATCTCCTGCAACCTTCTCTCCAGGAACCGTCGCTCCGGCTCCTGCCGCGTGAGCGCCAGCGCCCGCTGGTACGACTCTCGCGCCTCCTCGGTCCGCCCCAGGCGGCGGCACAGATCGGCGCGGGCGGAATGAGCGAGCTGGTAGTCGGCGAGGTCGCCGCGCACCAGGATCGCGTCGATCAGTGCGAGGCCCGCGGCGGGGCCGTCGCGCATCGCCACCGCGGCGGCGCGATTCAGCTCCACTACGGGTGTCGGATCGATCCGCAGCAACACGTCGTACAGGCCGACAATCTGCGCCCAGTCGGTGTCGGCGGCGCGTGCCGCCTCGGCGTGTACCGCGGCGATCGCGGCCTGCAGCGTGTAGAGGCCGAAGCGGCGCGAGGCGAGCGCTTGCTCGACCAGTGCCTGGCCCTCTGCGATCTGCTCGCGGTTCCACAGCGTACGGTCCTGCTCGTCGAGCAGCACCAGCTCCCCGGTGGCGGTGGCGCGGGCCGGCCGCCGCGCTTCGTGCAGCAGCATCAGCGCGAGCAGTCCCGTGACCTCGGGGTCGGGGAGTAGATCGTGCAGCACGCGCCCCAACCGGATCGCCTCGCCAGAGAGGTCGGTGCGCACGAGCGAGGCGCCCGACGACGCCCAGTATCCCTCGTTGAATACCAGGTAGACCACGTGCAGCACGGTGTCGAGCCGGGCGGGGAGATCCTCCGCGGCGGGCACCTGGTAGGGGATCACGGCGTCGCGGATCTTCGCTTTGGCCCGGACGATGCGCTGTGCCACGGTGGGCGGAGCGGTGAGAAAGGCGCGCGCGATCTCCTCGGTCGTGAGGTCGCACACCTCGCGCAGCGTCAGGGCAATCTGGGCGTCGGGGGTGAGCGCAGGGTGGCAGCAGGTGAAGACGAGCCGCAGCCGGTCGTCGGGGATGTCTTCGTCTTCGTGCTCCGCCGCAATCCGGGCGTCGGCCTCGAGGCGGTGGGCGATCTCGCCCTGGGAGGCGTCGAAGCGCGCGCGGCGCCGCATCGCGTCGATCGCCTTGAAGCGGCCGGTGGAGACGAGCCACGCCCGCGGGTTGTGCGGCACGCCGTCCACCGGCCAGCGCTCCACCGCCGCGGTGAAGGCGTCCTGCAGCGCCTCCTCGGCGCGATCAAAGTCGCCGAGCAGGCGGATCAGCGTCGCGAGGACGCGGCGCGACTCGGCGCGGTAGACGGACTCGACCATGGCGCGCGCGTCTTCGCTCATGGCCCCGCGAATGCCAGCCCGTTGCGAACGGAGTCGAGCCCTTGCGGGTCGGCGCTGCCCGTCGTGACGCAGACGATCAAACCGGTACGCCCGGTGGTATGGGGAAGGCAGCGAATCTGGACATACGCGCCGTTCGCGGCGTGCGCCGAGGACAGGTACTCCGGCGGCGCGGGCCGTGGGGGCATGGGCGAGGCCGCGGAGCGGTGCCTGGAGCGGGCGTGGTCATGGGACGGCACTCCCGGTGTGGAGGGTCACCGCCGCCGCCCGCAGCCCCGAGTCGGGCGCTGCGGGCGGCGGTCGATTGCTTACTGCTGGTCGAACGTCATGATCGGCCGCACCTCGATGCTGCCGAGGCGCGCCGACGGAATCTTCGAGGCGATCTGGATCGCGTCGTTCAGGTCTTTGGCGTTGATGAGGTAGAACCCGCCCAGCTGCTCCTTCGTCTCGGCGAAGGGGCCGTCGGTTGCCGACACTTTGCCGTTGCGGATGCGCACGGTGGTCGCGGTCCCGACCGGCTGCAGCGCCTCGCCCGCCACGAAGTGCCCGCTCTTGCGGATGCCTTCCGTGAACATGAAGTACTCGTTGGTGAAGGCGTCCGACTCGCTTTTGGGCATGCTGGTGTACTTCTTTTCGTCCTCGTAAATCAGGCACAGATACTTCATGGCTTCCTCCCGAACGGGGTGAGCAGGCTGTGGACGCCCAGTAGTCGTTCGGGGGATCCCCAAATCGACAGCGTCATGCCGTTGTCGGCGGCGGACCCGACGCTTGCGGGGATTGCTTCTTGCCGAACACCCGGCGCACCCACACCCCCACGGCGGCCACTGCCGCGACGATCAGTTTTTTAAACGCCAGGATTCCCACCCACAAGAGCTTGAAGAACCCGGCTTTGGCGGCGACGGCACCGACGATCAGTCCGGCGACGCCGTAGGCGGCCTTCTTGTCCGCTCCGGGGATAAAGTCCTGGTAGCGGTGCCCTTGGTTGAAGTCGACGAACCCGATCACGTTCTGCATCGACTTCGTGATCTCGGGTAGGGCGTTCATCGATGCAACGGCGTTCAACACCAGCACGCCGCGCCGGCCGAGCACGCGCACGTTGTAGTTGAGGGTGTGTTGAGTGTTGTCGGAGAACGCCAGCTCCTTTGCCCAATAGAGCTTGTGCGTCTCGGAACTGTAGTGCGGCTGCTCGGCCCACCCAACGAGCTGCGCGGTGGCGTAACCGTCCTTCTTGCGCTCTTCGTTCGCCTCGGCGATGCCCTGC
Source organism: Gemmatimonadales bacterium (assembly GCA_035577525.1). Taxonomy (GTDB): domain Bacteria; phylum Gemmatimonadota; class Gemmatimonadetes; order Gemmatimonadales; family GWC2-71-9; genus DASTHG01. The sequence continues at coordinate 7,279 of DATLVL010000259.1, forward strand.
TGCATCTGCTGCATCAGCTTGGTGTAGTCGATCGCCTCGGCACCCGAATCGTCGACGTACCCGTCCTCGTCGAACGAAATGATCACTCCCCACGACCCGGAATCGAGCGGCGAGACGTCGGCGGGATAGAGCATGCCGAGGACGCCCTCGGAGGCGGCCGGGGGATTGCCCCACGCCTCGGTCAACAGCCGCTTCGCCGCCGCAGCATCGATATAGCGGAAGGTGGGCGGCACCTGGAGCGTGGCGAGGCCGTTGCTGATGACCACCGTCCCCGAGCGCGGCGCGAGCTTCGCCATGAACTCTTCGGGGGTGATCCGGTTCGAGTCGGCCTGCTGTGCCAGGAGCAGCGCAGGGAGACAGAGCAGCGCGACGGACATGACGCACCTCGGCATGTTCGAGAGTGAAACGCCCCACAAATTGTGGAGCGGCTCCCGTCACGACAAGAGTCCGTCGTCCTACTTCCGGCGCCAGGCGCCGCTGACTGCCAAGGTGGTGACGAGCAGCACAGCGATCAACCCGTGGCTCGCAACGATCTCGACGACACCACCTGCCGAAGGCTGGCCGAACCGGGTGAGGTGCACGACCGTCGCGCCACCGAGGTACACCGCCCATACGACGGTCGCGGCGACGAGGAAGGTGCCGCCGTACCAGAGGGCGAGCATCGCGACGAGCGACATCCCGAGGTAGGCGTAGCCGAAGAAGCCGAGCAGCGGGCCCGCCGCGCCGACGTCGAACATGCGCGCCACCGCGGCCGGGTTGAGCAGCGCCCAGAGACTCACCGCCAGCATCGGCACACCGCAGTAGCCGACGAGGAGGTAGCGTAGCAGGACATCGGCGCCGCGCGCGAGGGTAAGGTTGGAGAGTTTGGCGATGTGGACGGCGGCGCCGGCGAGCAGCAGGACCAACAGGTAAGTGAAGTGCAGGTGCATGGGGCCTCGGTAACTGGACTGTGGTCTGATATTGGACTAGTGTCCAGGTTCATGCTAACGGCGCTCGCCCGACACGCCAGCACAGCCACCGCCCGGCTGTCCCGAAGTGGACAGGGAGCGCGAGTCTGTCCATGAAGCGCCTCGACCGGCGGGTGGCGCGCAGCAAGCGGCGCCTCAAGGAGGCGTTGCTCGCCCTGATCGACGAGCGCGACTACGAGGCCATCACGGTCGGCGACATCACGCAGCGCGCGGACGTGGGGCGCTCGACGTTCTACGTGCACTTCACGTCAAAGGAAGACCTGCTGTTCGCTGGATTCGAGCGGGCATTGCTGGCGCTGGCCGAGCAGGAGCCGCCGCGCGGGTCGCGACCGGGATTCCGCTTCAGTCTGCCTTTACTGCGGCATATCGGGACGCAGCGCCGTTTCGCGCTGGCGACGATGGTGCACGGCGCGAATGCCCGGATCCGGAAGCAGACACTGGCGATCTTCGCCAACGTGGTGCGCCACGAGCTGGCGCGCGGATCCGCGCGGCGGCCGGGCGGGGACGCGCGGCTCCTCGACGCGCAGGTGCACGCCGTGGCCGGGGCGTTTCTCGGCCTCGTCACCTGGTGGCTCACGGACGGGAGCCGGGTGACGCCCGAGGCCGTGGACCAGGTGTTTCAGCGCTGCTGGTGAGTCACCACGACTCATCGGCGGTGGGGCCGTACATCGACGGCAGCGGCACGTCGTTGAGACGGAGGTAGACGCTGAGCTGCCCGCGGTGATGCACCATGTGATTGATGTGCTGGCGCACGACCACGCCCCGCGGAGCGGTGAACAGCGCTCGATCTCCGTGCTTCAGCGACCAGGGGAGCGCGAAATCCGAATCTTTCGCGTCCTTGAGCGCGTCGCGTGCCTCGACGATGTGCCGGTCGAACCGATCGAGCAGCGCATCTGTCGCCTCGTGACTATATCCCGGTGTCTTCGCGAGATCGAGCTCGGGGAATCGCAGCATCGTCGTCATCCATCCCGGCATCGTCGCGACGAGCTGGGCGAGGTGGCCCATGGCGAACGATTTCGGGTGCGGCTTCCACTCGCCTTTGTCGCTCGGCACCCGCTCGAGCAGCTTGCGGGTCGTGACCATTTCCTGATCGAATTCCGGCAGCAGCGCCTGGGAGATACTCATGCGATATCCTTCCGAATGCGATGCTGGTGGGAGTGAATCGACCTACTGAATGGACCTGCCAATCCTACCCCAACGGGGGAGTTTCGTGTCGGGGTCGAGGGAGAGGTACAGGACCCTCGCCCGTTTGCGAATCGAGTCCGCAAGAACGAATCCCGAGTAACGGCTGTCGAAGCTGTCGTCGCGATTGTCGCCAAGGACAAAGTACGAGCCGGGTGGTATGACGAGCGGGCCCCAGGTTGCTTGGGTGGGTCGGTAGCTTGCTGCGGATTTACCGCTAGAGAGGTAGCGCGTTTGCCAGCGAAAATCGGGACTCTCGGTTTCGTCCTCGGTCAGCCGGACGGCGTACGGCTCGGAGACGGCACGCCCATCGACGAACAAAATACCGGCCTGCATGGAAAGGGTGTCTCCGGGCAGCCCCACCACGCGCTTGATGAGGTCCAGGCCCCGATTGCGGTAGAGCACGACCTCCTGCCGTAACGGGCCTCGGGCCAGCCGTGTGGCGACAAAGCGGTCTCCCGGGAGCAGCGTCGGTTGCATAGCCGTGGACGGCGTCCTGAAAAGCTCGACGCGGATGTTCAGCAGCTTGCCGAACTGTGGTTGTATCAGCAGCACGTTCGCGGCGAGCAGGGCGGCGTAGATGTACCAGCGATTGTAGCGCTGAGGGACGAATGTGGTACCGGCCCGTCGGGCACAGCGCATCGCATCCCATGCCACGGCGAGGGTCAGGGCCAGAGACCCCAAGCCACCGATCGACAGGATTTGCGAGTCCGGCGCGATCGACATGAAGAAGACGAGCAGGAATTCCGCTGTTCGGGCACCTACCCAGACGCCCAGCGCCCGCTGCCAACGCCCGGCATAGAGGTGGCCGAGTCCCAGCGCGAGGACGCTGAGCAGGCCGGCGACCCACGGCTTACGCTGGCTCACGATCGTGGGTGGATTCACCGGGTCATGAGAGGGCCCGCCGCCCCGGTGTACCTCACCCCCGGTCTCCCTCTCGCTGTCGGGAGAGGGAGAACTAATGATGTTGCTCATCAGCCACGCGACAACCACGCTGCCAGCGCGAGACAAATGGTGACGAGCGCGGAGAATGTGATGGGCGCGATGAAGAAGTAGCGCCACGTGACGATCGTCGCGGCCAGGAAGCTCAGCGCGAATCCCCACGTGATGACGGGTATGGTCGCGAGCGTCGCTCGAGGGAGGCCGCCCAGCTGCCAGGCGAGCAGCGCGGTGAAGAGCATCAGCACCGTGCAGAAGTACCCGAAGCCGAGTACGAAGCCCCAGTAAGACCTTCCCTGTCGCCCTTGCACGGTAAACCGCGTCGTCCGGAGCCGATCGATCAAGTCGTCGACGCCCCAGCGGGGATCGACATGCTGGAACCCGAAGGTGTGGCCGGCCGCATAGAGCACGAGCAGCACCGACGCGATGCGATAGAGGAGCGACGGCGTCATGGATCTTACTCCGCCTCATTCAAGAGTGGTTTCTTGAAACACCGTATCTGGACGACCTCCGTGAATCCGAGGGCGCGATGCGCCGCGGCGCTGATCTCGTTGTCGAGGAGTGCATCGGACGCGAATTCGCTGCATCCTTCTCCCCGCGCCCACTGCTCGGCGGCCTGGATGAGGGCGCGGCCGACGCCGCGGCACCGCGCCTCGGGGACGACGAACCAGCCCTCGAGGTAGGCCACGGCGTCGGTGTCACACCCTTCGGCGTAGGGGCGGATCGACAGCTCCACGAAGCCGACGGGCAGTCCTGCGTCATCGAAGGCCAGCAGGACCTCGAGCGGCATGCGCAGGCGGCCCGCGAAGTAGCTCGCGATTTCGAACGGGTGATCGCTGGCGCCTTCGGGCCACAGCGCCTGGCGCATCTTGAGCCACGCAGCAGAGTCTTCGGTTGTCGCGCGGCGGACTTCCATGGTCAATAGCGCTCAGGGTTTCGGTCGCACGAGCTGCAACACGCCGTTGCGGGCCTCGTAGACCTTGCTGCTCGTGACGGAGACAAAGCCGGTGCAGTCCCGGGCGAGCACTTTCTCGACGTCATTCTCGTTGCCGCCGGGGATACGGTCCTTGGTACGCCACAGCACGGTGAGGTTCGAGTCGAGCATCTCCGCGTCGTGCGCATCGGTCAAGACGAACAATTGGTTGCGCACCGTGTCCGCGGCTACGTGTTCGATGCGCTCGAGCCGGCGCCAGTGCACCGAATCGGAGCGGGTAACGAACGCGGCGCCGTACTCGCTCACCACGAGCCAGTGGCCAACAACGGCGATCTCCTCCACGTGCACGCCTGAGTCCGGGATATGATGGACGCCCTGCTCGAACGGCGTCGGCACGACCGACCAGCTCTTGCCGGAATCGGCGGTGCGCCAAAGGAATGGGCCCTTGTCGAAACCGGCTGCTGCGACATACGCCGTCGCTGGCGAGACCCGGTAGAGATGATCGACGTCGTTCAATCGCTGCGGCAGCGGTAGTTGTTCCCACGTGGACCCACCGTCACGACTGCGCAAGAATGTCGCTCTGCGCGTGGTGTCATTCTCCCACTCGGTGCCGAACACCCAGACGGACTTCCCGGTAGCCGCCATTTCATCGACCCAGGCAAGATTGCTGCGCGGGATGCCGGACCAGGTGGCGCCGCGGTCGGAGGTGCGAAACAACTGCAGGCTGCCCCGACCGAACCGGTCCGGCAGACCGAGGAGCGCGGTCGTGTCGTCGACGAACGCCATGTTGATGCCTATCAGAAGCTCCTCCGACTGCACGGAATCGCGCTCGAGGCCTGAGATGCGGCGCCAGTGGCCGCGCAATGAGTCGGCGGCATACAGCCCTCCGCGCGCCATCCACAGCTTCCCGGTAGACGTCACGAACAGCTCCGGTCGCCATTGCGCCCTGGGCAGCTCGCCCGCGGGAGCCGGTGGCTCCGGCTCGCCCGGCGCTGCGAACGTCGCGTCGTGCATCACGGTCAGCACGGCCGTCATGCCCTGGATCATGTCACTTGCGCCGATCGGCTGCACCGCGATCGCCGAGGAGTCGGCGTGTGCTGTGATGCGCACTTCGACTTTCGTATTCTGGTCCGCTGGCCTCACCACCAGGCGATGTGCACCCGAATCGGACTGATCGATGCGGTAGTGGCGCTTCGTGAGACGGGTGTGAACCAGGCGATAGAGTGAGTCGGCGGAGATCGCCTCGTTCGTGGACATCGTCGC
>DATLVL010000260.1:0-3823 GCA_035577525.1 Gemmatimonadales bacterium
GTGACAGCAAGGCGCCGGTGAGCTCGAAGCTCGGGTTCTCGGTCGTCGCACCGATCAGGGTCACGACGCCGTTCTCGACCCACGGGAGAAAAGCGTCCTGCTGGGCGCGGTTGAAGCGGTGGATCTCGTCGCAAAAGAGAATCGTCCCCTGTCCCTGGAACTTGCGCCGCTCATCCGCTTCGTGGATGATCTCGCGCACGCGCGCTACGCCCTCGGTGACGGCGGAGAACGGCTCGAAATGCCGCTCCGTGTAGTTGGCGATGATGCGCGCCAGGGTCGTCTTGCCCGATCCCGGCGGACCCCAGAAAATGCAGGACCCGACGTCGCCGCGGCGGATCAGCTCCCCCAGCGCCTTTCCCGGTCCGAGCAGCTCCTCCTGACCGAGAAACTCGTCCAGCGTGCGCGGGCGCATCCGCGCCGCCAGCGGCTCCGCGGAGCCCTGGAACAGCGTCGGCTCGGTCACAGGAGAGCGGCCACGAGCAGACGTGTCAGATAGAAGGTGCCCGCACCGGCGAAGAAAGCGACCGGCAGCCGCCACCCCGGCTTGCCCTGAAACTCGGGGACGAGGTTCGACGCCGCGACGTACAGCGTGACGCCTCCTGAGAGCGCGAGCCCATGGCTCACCAGAAACCCGAGGTGATCGGTCAACAGCACACCGCCCACCGTGGCGATCCCGAGGAGGCCGGCTGCTTCGATCGCGGCCCGTGCCGGGCGCCCGCCTGCGAGCATCAGGCTCGAAATCGTGACGCCCTCCGGGAGCTTGTGCAGCGCGATCGCCACGAAGACCAGCAGCCCGACCTCCCGCCCCACGAGAAACGCGCTGGCGATCGCGACGCCGTCGAAGAACGTGTGCAGCAACAACCCCACCAGCGCCGAGCTCCCCGCCACCGCGTTGACGGTGTGAGTTTCTTCACCAAAATGAAAATGGGGGGTCACGGTGTGCTGCGTCAGATGCACCGCCAGATATCCCGCCAGCACGAGGAGCGGTGCGGTGGCACCGCCGCGCGCCAGCGCCTCCGGGATGATCTCGATCAGGCAGACGGCGAGCATGAATCCCGCGCCGAACGCGACCGAGTGCTCGATCACCCTGAGGCTCCGGCGCGCGTGCCGCACCACCGCCAGGGCCCCGAGCACGTTGGCGGACGCCGCCACGAGGGCATAGACGAGCGCGGTCACGCCGGTCGCCCGATCTCACGGACGCGCTCGAGCAGCCGTTCCCGCTGATTGCGCTTCGGGTCCTCGAGCACCTCGCCGAGCAGTCGCTCCAGTATCCCGCCGATATCGGGGCCGGGCCGCACGCCGGCGGCGATCAGGTCGTCGCCTCCGACCGCCAGCTCCTTGAGCGTGAGGGGATCGCGGGCAGCGCGGATCGCCTCGACCACGGCCGGGAGCGGTGAGCGCGGCGCCGTGGCGACGAGCAGGGCCTGCAGGTCGTCGGCCGCCGGCCCCACCGCGGATAACCAGCGGCGCACATCGGCCAGCTTTTGGGGATCGGGATAGCGCTCGCGCCATTCCCGGATCGCGCGGCCGCGCTCGATGTCCTTGTTGGCGCACTTGAGTCGGGTGAGCAGCGAGGCCGGATCGGACGCGAGCAGCGACGTGACGAGCACGGGATCGCGCGACAGCTTATCCACCGCCCCCCGCACTTCGGTGGCCGTACTGCGGATCTCCGGCAGCCAGATGCGCGCGGCGCCGGCCTCGCGCCACAACGTCACGAGCTTCGACACCTTGCGTGCCGTCGCGATCCCCTTGAACCACTCGTCGCGCACGCGCTCCGCCGACAGCTGGGCGAGCCCCTGCGCGTTGGCCTGAGCCGCCTCCCAGGTCTGGCCGTGGATGCGAAAGTCGAACCGGGCGCTGAAGCGGAGGGCCCGCAGAATGCGCAGGTAGTCCTCCTGGAAGCGCCAGTTGGGGTCGCCGACCGCGCGGATCAGCTTGCGGTCGAGATCGTGCGCACCGTTGAAGGGATCGCGCCACTCGTGCCGCAGCGGGTGATACGCGATGGCGTTGACCGTGAAGTCGCGCCGCGCGAGGTCGTCGGTCAGCGACACGCCGAACGCGACCTGGGCGTGCCGGCCGTCGGTCTGCACGTCCTTGCGGAACGTGGTGACCTCGTGGGGGTGGCGCTCGCCGTCGAGCACGGCGACGGTGCCGTGCTCGATACCGATGGGGACCGTGCGCCGGAACGTCTTCTGCACCACCTCGGGCGGAGCCGCCGTCGTCAGGTCAAAGTCATGGTTCTCGAGATGCAGCAGGTTGTCCCGCACGGCGCCGCCCACGCACCACGTCTCGTATCCCGCCTCCTCGAGGCGGCGGGCGATGTTGAGGACCTCACGCGGGATGGGGAGCGTCTGCGGGAAGGGGGCGCTCACCCGCACAGCACACTCCCACCGTTCACGTTGAGGATTTCCCCGGTGAGGAAGCGCGCGAGGTCGGAGCAGAGGAACACGATCGGACCGGCGATCTCTTCGGGTGTCGCGACCCGTCCCATCGGAATGGTGCGCTCGATCGCGCGGCGCCCTTCCCCACCGGCGGCGCCATAGGGGACGGCCGACATCTCGGTGTCGACCCACCCGGGCGCGACGCAATTGACGATAATGCGCGGCGCCAGCTCGACGGCGAGCGATTTCGTGAACGAGATCACGGCACCCTTCGTCGCGGCGTAGTCCGCATGAAACGCCTCACCACGCTGTCCGGCGGTCGAGGCCACGAGGACGATGCGACCGCCGTCGGGCAGGCGCGGAATCGCGGCCCGCGTGACGAAGAACACGCTGTCGAGGTTGGCGCGGCGCGTGCGCTCCCACTGCTCGGGCGTCATCGCCGCGACCGCCTGCGGCGTCGGCGGCCAGATGCCGTGATTCACGACGAGCAGATCGAGCCCGCGCTGGGCAGCCTGGGCCACGGCCCGTTCCGCCGCCGCCTGGTCGCCGAGATCGGCGCCGACCGCCTCGGCCTGGCCACCGGCGGCCCGGATTTCCGCCACTGTGGCGTCCGCATCGGCGCGGCGCGTCGCGTAGCCGATCGCTACGCTTGCGCCGGCGCGTGCCAGCAGCAGTGCCGTCGCCCGGCCGATGCCGCGGCTGCCCCCGGTGACGAACGCCCTAAGGCCTGTGAGGTCGATCACCCCGCGAAGCGCTCCTCGATCCAGGCGCAGATGATGTGCTCGATGGCGAGGTGCAGCTCCTGGATGCGCGCGGTGTCGTCGCTCGGAACGACGAGGGCGATGTCGGCCAGCTCGCGCAGCTGGCCGCCCGACTTGCCGAGGAAGGCGACGATTTCTACGCCCCGCGCGCGCGCGGCCTGGGCCGCGCGCACCACGTTGGGGCTCTCACCGCTGGTCGAGTGCAACACCAGGAGATCCCCGGGTCGAGCCAGCGCTTCCACCTGGCGCGCGAACACTTCGTCGAACCCCATGTCGTTGGCGGCAGCGGTGAGCAGCGACGTGTCGGTGGTGAGGGCCACGGCCCGCAGCGAGGGGCGCTTGGTCTCGTAGCGCACGACGTATTCGGTGGCGATGTGCTGCGCGTCGGCGGCGCTACCGCCGTTGCCGGCGAAGAACAGCGTGCCTCCACCCCGCAGCGCCGTCTCGTATCGCGCCGCGATCGCCACCACGGTGTCGGCCTGCTCGGCCGCGACGCGACGCGCCAGCTCGGCGAGCGACCCCAGCCCCTCGTGCACGCGATCGGGAGTCACGTGCCAGCGCCTCGGGCCGCGTGGACGAAGGCGGCGAGTGTCCTGGTGGCCTCCGCCTCCTCGCCTTCCAGGGCGTTGCCGATGACCACGAAGTCCGCGCCGGCGCCCCGCGCCGCCGCCACCGCGTCCG
>DATLVL010000261.1:0-21604 GCA_035577525.1 Gemmatimonadales bacterium
GTCGATCCGCGCCACCCGGTTGTTGGCGTTGTCGTTGACGAACAACCAGCGACCGTCATAGTCGCCCTTCGTCTTGGAGAGGGCGGGGTGGTGGACGTCGCCCCAGGTGTAGCCGCCCAGCATCTGCTTCGAGTCTTCATCGAAGCCGTAACCGGTGCCGGGGTAGGGGGTGAACACCGGGATCGTCATGATGTGCCGCATCGAGGGGATGCCGGCGACGAAGACGTTCCCCGAGTGCCCGCCGCTGTAGAACAGGTAGTAATCGTCGAGCTGGCCAGGGGCGACGTAGGTCCGCTGTGCGGCCACGCGCACGTCCGCCAGCTGGCTGTTCTGGCCCGACTGCGGGGTCTTGGACGGCGCGCACGCCGCGAGGGCGGCGAGACCGGCCAGCAGGGTGAAGCGGGAAGTCATGGATGCTCCTTGTGTTCTGGTGTGTTGTGTTCGTGCTCTTCGCTGATCTGCTTCAGCATGTGAATGACCGAATCCCGTTCCGCCGGGGTCAGCTTGATCAGCTGGCCGAGCACCATCTGCATCGTGCCGGTGGGGTTGGGAAGGAATTCCTCGAGGGACGTGCCGAAGCGGCTGCGCACATCGGTGTAGGCGATCGACAGGTCGGGACCGACGTCGGTGCTCGACTTGATGCCGACGGCTGTCACCGAGTGACACGTCGGGCAGCCTTTGGTGAGAAACAGGTTCGCCCGCGGGTCATTGCCGGTGATCGTCGGCGGGGCGACGGCCGCCATGCCGGGAAGCGTCGGCATCACCGGTGGCTTCGGCGCGCTCTTGCCGCACCCCGCGCAGACGACGACGCCGGCAAGAAACCACGAAACGCGAGCGATCACAGGGACTCCTGTTCAGGGAAATGAGCGACGTCGCCGTAGGAGCAGGACGCGTCGCCGTCGGGGATGTAGTCGAGGCGATGGAGCTGGCGCCCGAGCAGCTCCTCGAGGAGCTGCTGCTCGAACTGACACGGCGTGCGGGTGATGGACACGACGTCCCGGATCGGGCAGTGGCACAGCCGCAACGTCGGCTCGCGAGGGCTGGTGCCCACCTGCGCCATGAAGCCTTCTTCCGAGAGGATGCGCGCCACCTCCTGGACCCGCGCGCTCCCCGAGAGGCCGTCGACCCGCGCCAGCGCCGCGTCACGCCGGGCGGCGACGCGACTTTCGAAGAAGCGACGCAGCACCCGGGTGTAGCCCCGTTCGGTCAGGTGTCCGATCAGCTCCCGCAACACCTGGGGCGAGCGATTAGGAAACAGCGCATCGCCGCGATCGGTCAGGGCGTAGACGACTTCGGGTCGCCCCGGTTTGCCGTGCCGGCTGCCCTGGCGCTGGACCAAGCCACTCGCCACCAGCGACTGCAGGTGTTCGCGCAACGTGGCCGGGGCGAACGGCACTTCCCGGGCGACCTGCGACCGCGTCGCGTTGCCCAGGCGTTTCAGCACCAGCAGGACTGCCTGCTGCGTGTCGCCCAGCCCGAGACCGGTGAGCTGCGCTCCGTCGATTTTCGTGTTTTCGCTGGCCGAATCCATGGCAACGAGGCTAGGCGCCGTGCCGTGAGGGGATGAGCAAGGCACCATGAAGGGACTTTACCCATCGAGTGCGTGAGGAGGTCTGCACGCCGATTTCATCTTCGGTTCAGGCACGCCGCGCAGATTGCACTTCGCTCGCGGTGAGGCGGGAAGGCTCCCGGACGGCAAGGGAACGGGACGCGTTCCAACCTCATCCATGCCGGAAGTGGCACACCGGCATGCGTGCGGGAGGCCATCCCAACAGCGGCCGACTCGCAACGCCCACACCGAAAGCTGACCTTCTAGGTGTGATCGAACGACCCGCTCCCGATTGCAGTTCGGTGCAGCGGGTCGTTCCGTGTTCATAGTCTCTCAGCCTCTCTTCATCAGACCTTCAGCCCCGAGGGGCGACGTTGAGGCGTCGACCGTCACCTTGGAGGGGACCATGAGAGTCGCCGACATCATGCAGACGAATCTCGAAACCATCAGCACCGAGGATTCCGTCGAAGCCGCCGTCGAGGTCCTCGCCGACAAGCACATCTCCGGGTTGCCGGTGGTGAGCAAGCGCGGCCAACTAATCGGGGTGCTCTCGACGACCGACGTGCTGCAGCTGCTCGCCGAAGCTCCCGACCCCGAACGCCGAGGCGAGGTGCTCGAAGGGACGCTGGTTCGAGACATCATGACGGCGAAGCCGATCACGGTCGGTCCCGATGAAGACATACACGAGGCCGCCCGGCAGATGCTGTACGGCGAGATTCACCGCCTGTTCGTGGAGTTCGACGGCTCGCTGGTTGGCGTGCTCACGCAGTCGGATATCGTCGGAGCCGTGGCCGGCGCGGTGCCCGGCTCCAGACTCTAGGAGGCTGTATGTATGTGTCCGACATCATGCGCACCGATCTCCGGACGATCGGAACCGAAGCGACCGTCGCCGACGCAGTCCGGGTGTTCGCTGCCAGCGGCGTCTCGGCGCTCCCAGTGCTCGATCGTCTCGGACGTGCGGTGGGGATCTGCTCGACGCGCGATATCCTCGATGCGGAAGCCAGATGCCACGACGTGCTGTCCCGCGAGCATCTGTTCGAGCGGACCCTCGTGCTCGAGGTCATGACCCCCTGGCCGGAAACGGCCGGCCCGCAGGAAGATGTCCGGGCCGTCGCGCAGCGCATGCTCGACGCGAAGGTCAAGCGGCTGTTCGTGGAAGACCGTGGTGCGCTGGTCGGCGTGGTGTCGCAGACCGACATCGTCGCCGCGGTGGCGAACGCGCGGGTGTAGCGACGTGCTGGCGCCGCCGCCCGTCCTGCTCTCCGCGGACCGGATTGCCGAGCGGGTGACGGAGCTGGCCGGGCAGATCTCCCGTGACTATGCGGGCGTCGACGACCTGCTGCTCGTCGGCGTATTGCGCGGTGCGTTCATCTTCCTCGCCGATCTGTCCCGGCGGCTGACGGTGCCCTGCAGCGTCGATTTCATCGCTCTGTCGCGCTATCAGCATGGCTCTACGGCGACCGCGGACGTGCGGTTGATCATGGACCTGCGCGTCCCGATCGCCGGGCGACACGTGCTGCTCGTGGAAGACATCGTCGACAGCGGGGGGACGCTCGACTATCTCATCCGCACCCTGCGGGCTCGGAACCCGGCCTCGTTGCGAATCTGTGCACTGACGCGGAAGGCGGAATGCGCGCCCCCGGGGCTGCGCATCGATTACCTCGGGTTCGACATTCCCGACCAGTGGGTGGTCGGCTATGGGTTGGACTACCGCAACCAACTCCGCACGCTCCCCTACATCGGCATGCTGGACCCGGCCGTGATGCAGTGCAGCGAGTCCGGGGCGATCGCGTCAGGCGCCGACAGCGGTGACGCCCGGTTGCGGATGCTGGGCGCCGAGCGGTAGGTAATGGCTGAACCAGCCGGCCGCCTCCTCGGCGACCCGCTCGAGCGTGCCCGGCTCCTGAAACAGGTGCGTCGCCCGGGGGACGACGATCAGCTCCCTGATGCCACCCAGCAGCGCGAGCACGCGCGCGTTGAGCTCGAGGACGGTGGGATCGGCGCCGCCCACAATCAGCAGCGTGGGCACCGTCACGCGCCGCAGCCACTCACCCGCGAGATCAGGGCGCCCGCCGCGCGACACGACTGCCCGCACGCGGGTCGTTCCGTCCGCGGCCATCAGCGCCGCTGCGGCTCCCGTGCTGGCACCGAAATACCCGGGCACCAGGTCCCGAGTCGCCGGGTACTCGGCGGCCCATTCGGTCGCGAGCTGTAACCGTTCGGCGAGCAGCGGAATGTCAAACACATTGTCGCGGGAGCGGCTTTCGCGATCAGTCAACAGGTCGAACAGCAGCCACCCGAGGTTGGCATCGAACAGGCGATCGGCCACATAGCGGTTGCGCGGCGAGAGCCGCGAGCTGCCGCTGCCGTGCGCGAACAACACCAATCCCACGGGATGCGGCGGCAGGGCCAAGGTGCCCGGCACCGAGTGCGTCATGCCGATCGGGATATCCACCGCCTCGGGGACGTGATTCAAGACGAGTTCGGAGCGTGGCGGGGTCATTGGGCGACCTCGCCCTCAGACGCGGGACGCCGCCGTGCCCGAACAGCCGCCCGTGCCGCAACGACCAGCGCCGCGGTCGTGGCCGCGATGGCAGCGATCTTCACCGTCTTTTTGAGCGCGGCCTGCACGGCGCGGTCACGCTGGCGCTGCTCGGCGGCCTTGCCAGCCTTGACCAGGATGGCGTCGGTCGCGATGGCGATGCGTCTGGCGGCCTTCTTGGCCCTCGTCTTGGTGTCCATACAACTCTCCTTTCGTCGCGCTGCACTCATCCCAATACCACACTCTGGGAAGATCACCCAGAGGCGTGAGCCCGCTCTGAAAGGAGTGTGAGAAGGGCATCTCCTGTGGTCAGGTCGACGCGGGCCGGCGTCCTGCCAGCGACTCGAGCTCGCGCACGAGGCCTGCCTGTCCGGGAACGATTTGCCGCAGCGCATCGGGGATCGAAAGCCAGCCGGCGCGGTCGACCTCGGGGAACTCCCGTGTTTCGCCGGAGCGAGGCGGCCATTCCAGATCTGGCAGGCCCCGCCTGCTACTGCCCTACCGGGGCGCTCCGGGTCGCCTCGAGCAGATCCCGGACTTGTTCATCCTCGACTTGTTCGAAGTGCTCGTAGTGGAGCCCCACGGCCCCGAACGGCTCGGGTTGCAGGGGGCACACCACCTCGTCCACCTCGTTGGCGAGCGCCTCGCAGGCGTCGCGCGTCCCGACAGGCACCGCGGCGATGAGATGTGTCGGCGCATGCTGACCAACGGCGCGGGCAGCGGCCTGTATGGTCGCCCCGGTTGCAAGGCCATCGTCCACGACGATGACCGTGCGGCCGGCGATCGCCGCGGCCGGCCTCAGGTTCCGCAGCCACGTCTGGCGGTGTCGCGCCTCGGCCATCTGCACCCGCGTTACCGCCTCGAGGTACGAGTCGGCCACGTGCAGGCCGGAGATCATCTCCTCGTTGAGGACCCGGCCGCCCTCGGCAGTCACCGCGCCGATCGCCAGCTCGGGTTGGCCGGGGGCGCCGAGCTTGCGGGCCACCACTACGTCCAACTCCGCCTCGAGCTGACGCGCGATCTCCGCTGCCACAACGACTCCGCCGCGCGGGATGCCGAGGACCAGCGTGTCGCGTCCCCGATATCTGGCCAGCGCCTTCGCCAGCACGTCACCTGCCTCGATGCGGTCGCGAAACATCGAGTCACGTCTCATCGTTCACTCTCCCTGTCGGGTCGGCGGGAGTCTTGGCGACCTGGGCCAACTGGGCTGCAACGCCGTCCGGCTCGATTCGCAGCGGCTCCACGAGGAGCGGTGCCGGCAACGCGTTGATCAATCGCTCGGTCACGCTGCCGAGCAGCAGACGGTCGATCCAGTCCTTGCCGTGGGCACCGACGACCAGCAGGTGTGCTCCCCATTCGGCCGCTTCCGCCGTCAACTCGTGGACGACATCCCCGAACCGGACCGTGCGCTCGGCGTCCACGATCTGGAGACGCGGCCAGACACGCCGCTCCAGGGCCGCGAGCGACTGCCCCTCAAACCGTTGCTGATCGACCCACCGGGCCACGGCTGGATTGGTTGTCAGGGATTCGATGACGTGGATCGCTCGCAACTTGCCCTGCGCCAACCTGGCGAAGCGCTCAGCCTCGCGGATCGTGGGTTCGGCTGCTGGAGAGAGATCGATGGCCACCAGCACCCGGTCCAAGTCCGTGAGCTCGCCCTTGGTGATGAGCACGGGAGCCGAGAGGAGTCGGGCCGCGTCGAGCGCGGTGCTTCCGCCGAGCCAGCGGCCCAGGGCCAGGTGTCGCTTGCCGCCGAGAATGACCAGCCCGGCGCCGACGCGCTCGGTCTCCGCCTGGAGAACCGGCGCCGGGCGGCCGATGCGGATGACGAGCTCGCCGGGAGCGCCGCTCGCCAACGCGGCGCTTCGCGCCTCCTCGAGCTGGGGGCCGATGAGCTCGGCGAGCGCCTTCTCGAGCTCGGCTTCATTGTCCTGCAGCAGCCTCGCGGTCAGCACGACACCGGGATCACGCACGGCATGCACGAGCCGCCACCGCGTGTCCGTGCGCGCGGCCAACCGAGCCCCGAAGCGGGCGGCGCTGACGGACTCGCTCGAGCCGTCCACGGCGACGAGAATCGGCTTCCAGTCGTCTGTCCTAATACGCCGATACCTCGAGTGCCGACACGTCGCCTCCTCACGCGATACCCAAAGCTCGTCGCCGGTGGATGAAGAACCAATGAGATCGCGTCGAAGGGTGACGCCCCTTCATGAGGCTCTCAGCCTCGCTTCAGCGACCGCTGGCATCTTGGTCGAAGGAGGCGCTGATGACTGCTACTCTGACGGGCCCGCGTCGCGGGTCGATAGAGAAAACGCTGCCGGTGGACGCGACATCGCTCGTGGTCGCCGTCGATCACGCGCACGCCCGCTTCTTTCTCGTACGCAAACACGAGACGGTCGAGCTGCCGTGTCTCGTATCCCCGCGGATGCGCGGCGGAAGGTTCCACAGCGATCGGCAGGGTTCGCCCGGATGGGGCGAGGGCGGCTTCCACGGTCGCCGGCGTGAGGAGGAGCGTCGCCATATGGCTGCGGTGGCGCGCCGGATCGCCGGCGGGCTCCGCGCGCACGATGTGCACGAGCTCATTCTCGGTGGGTCGGCGCCGGTACTTGCAGCACTACGGAACGTGCTGCCTGCAACGGTCGCCCGGCTCCTCGCGGGGACGGCACCGCTCAATCCGGTGGAGCTGACGCCTGCAGCCGTCGCGCGGATCACGCCGGCGCTGCAGCGTTCCCACACGAGGCTGCTGCAGGCCGAGTGGCTGGCGAAGCTCAGTGAGGCGTTCGGGCGCGGCCTCGCAGCGGAGGGGCTGCGGGACGTGCTGCGTGCGCTCGGGGAGGGCCAGGTCCGGACGCTCCTGGTAGTCGGGAAATTCGCCCGCGTCGGCTATCGCTGCGCGGGTTCGGGTCGTCTGGTGTTGACGAAGGCCGACGCTGAGGGCGAGCCTGTCATCCGCGTCGGCGACGTCGTCGCGGCGGCGAAAGACGACACACGGGCGCTGGGCGGAGACGTGATCGAGATCGAGGATCCCCAGCTCGCTGCTCGACTCGACGGCGTGGCGGCGCTGCTGCGGCACCGTTAGCAGCGCTACCGGGGCCGCCACTCCTGGAGGAGATTCTCGAGGTCGAGATATCGTGAAGACGGCTCCAGTGCGACTCTGCCGTGGGGTGACGATCGGGGTGGGGAGCGTGATCGGCATTGGAGTCGTCGTCGAACAAGATACGCAGGTCGGCGCGCTCAGCGTCGTACCCAAGCACCGGCACCTCGACGGCCACGCGCTGTACGGCGGGGTGCCGGTGCGACGCCTCGATCGCGTGGAGCTCGCGGAGCGCTAAACAGGAACCGCGAGCAGCGCGCCTTTAGCACGACGGAGCAGGCGGGCGGCGACGGTCGTGACCGCTCCCGCGGCGCCGTAGTTCATGCCCCGGTGATACCCGAAGACGATCAGGGCACCGGGTCCGCTGCTCGCTTCGTTCAGGATCTCCGAGACGATGTCGCCTTGGCGCACGATCGTTTCCAACGCCAGCACGGTCCCCCCGCCTCCGGTCGTCTCCTCCTCGAGCCTGGTGAGCCACGGCCGCCGGCCGCCCGCGGAGAGAATGGCGGAGGAAGCGGGCTCGACGTGCAGTGCTGCGGTGGGGATCCCGAAGCAATCGCCCAGCGTGGTCGCAGCCGCGAGCACACGGAATGCGTGGGGGCTGTCGTCGACACAGGCGAGCACGCGCTGATACACCTCGTGAACGGGCGGAGCGACGAGTACGGGCACTCGACTGCGCCGCAGCGTGGCCGGTGTCACGTTCTCGGCGGGACCGATGCTGCCATGTCCGGAATTCCCCAGCACGATCAGATCAGCGGAGGTCTCCTCGGCGCGCCGCACCAACTCCACGCTCGGCCAGCCGAATGCGGCTCTATAGGAAACGCGTGGCGCCGCCAGGGCTGCCGGTCCGGCAAGCTGCTCCAGCCGCTCGCACGCCCGCTGCGCAGCCACTTCGGCTGGTGACCCGAGGTGCGCGCGACGCAGGCCTTCCACTTCGTCGGCTTGCACTAACTCCCACGGGTTCGCCAGTACCGTGAGCACTTCGAGCTCTGCGTGCGCTACCGCGGCCACTTCGGCGGCGGTGAGCGCGGCACGCGGATTCGGCGCCTGGAGGCTGGTTCCAGCCAATACACGTCGTACTTGCATCGTCTCCCTCCTTCGTACACAAGGTGCCCGAGGCCGCTTGAAGCCTGTGTGTACGGCTCCTCAAGGTTCCTTCATGGGCGTCCAGGAATCGTTCATCAGGATCCGAAAGGGGAGAGCCATGCAATGGAAACGCATTCTCGCAGGGGTGGACGAAACGCCGCAGGGAGTCGCGGCGGCGGTGGCCGGTACGCGCCTTGGCGCGGCCCTGGGTGCGGAGTGCATGCCGGTCCACGCCGTGCGCGAATTCTGGCTCGAATACTCCGAAGAGGACATGGTTCAGGGTGTGACGGACCTGCAAGCGGCCGTCGTTGGGTCCGCCCGGGACCGCATCAGCGCCCTGCTCGCCGAGCACGTCCCGCAGGACGTCCTGCAGCGTCTCGTCGTGCGACCCGGACGCGCCGCGGTCGTGTTGCGCGACGTCGGCCGTGAGCTTGGAGCCGATGCCATCGTACTGGGCGGGAAGCATCACTCGG
This sequence comes from Gemmatimonadales bacterium, assembly GCA_035577525.1. Classification (GTDB taxonomy): domain Bacteria; phylum Gemmatimonadota; class Gemmatimonadetes; order Gemmatimonadales; family GWC2-71-9; genus DASTHG01. The sequence continues at coordinate 8,742 of DATLVL010000261.1, forward strand.
ATATCGGTCGATGGTTCGGTGGCAGCACCGCGCACAACGCGGTCCGCACCATCGGGCTGCCGGTGCTGGTTGCATTGCCGTCGAGCGACGGGCGCCTGTTTCAGCGGATTCTGGCCGCAGTGGACCTCTCGGACGCAGCGCTGCCGACGGGAACGACGGCCCGGCAGATCGCCGAGGCTGCGGGCGCGAAGCTGCGGGGTCTGTGCGTCATCGAGGCCCCGGTGCCGATGCCGGACCTGATGCCGCTCCTCACACAACCCGACTACACGCGCGAGGCTGAACTGGTGCTGCGACGCCGGGTGTGGCCGGTGCTCGGGGACAGCGCGGAGACAGTGACGCGGGAGGGCATGGTCGCCGAGACGATCGAGCGCGAGGCGCGGGACTGGGGTGCGGACGTCGTCGTGGTGGGGTCGCACGGGAAGGGGTGGGCTGAGCGCCTGATCCTCGGCAGTGTGACGGAGCGGCTGTTGCGCGCGTTGCCGTGCTCGCTGCTCGTCGTGCCGGTGAAAGGCGGCCGGGTGCAGCGCCTCGCACCGGAGGTTCACAAGGTTCGCGGCCAACGACCGTCGCGGCGTGCCCTCCGATGATCCCGCTCTGGCAGAACTCGGCCATCGCGCGACGCTTCGCTGATCAGCGCGAACCGCGCACCCGCCCGAAGGTGGCCACGAGGGCCACGCGCCGGTCGAAGTCAAGCTCCGTCAGGTAGTGCAGGTCCTTCTCGGACAACTCGTTCTTGAAATCGAAGAACCGGAGGTACACCGAGTCGAGGCTGAGACGGCGGTGAAGGCGGCGAGGTGCGGCTTCGTCGTTTAGCCTGCGGGGGGGAGGTACGTTACAATTCAGGCAATGCCTGTCGGTGACCGGCTGACGCCAGAATGCCGCATCAGACTCTTGCGAGACTCTCGGAGCCACCTTATCGGATAATGAACGGTCTATGAAGGGTCGCGATGAAGAGCCCATGAAGTCGAAGCCCCGCGCGCCGGCACCGTCTCGCCTCAAGCACGAGGCGACGCAGGAGTCGCTGCGCGTCGAGCAGCGGTTCCGCGAGCTCTTGTCCATGAGCGTCGCCGTGTTCTCGCAGCACACGACGGATGGCGTGCTGCAAGGCATCGTGGATGGGGCGCGCGCCGTGGTGGGCGCGCGCTATGCCGCACTCGGCGTTCTCGCTCCCGACGGAAAGTCGCTCCTGACCTTCGTCACCTCGGGGATCGACGAGCAGCATCGCGCGCGCATCGGCGAGCCGCCCCACGGCCGCGGGCTCCTCGGACTCGTGATCAAGCAAGCCAAGCCGATCCGCACCGCCGACATCGCCCGCCATGCCGAGCAATGCGGCTTCCCGCCCCATCATCCGCTGATGCATTCGTTTCTTGGTGTACCGATCAAGATGGGACGGTCGGTGTTCGGCAATCTGTACTTCACGGACAAGATCGGCGCCCGCGAGTTCGATGCCGAAGACGAGGGGATCGCGGTGCTGATCGCCATGCAGGCCGCGGCCGCCGTCGAGAGCGCCCGGCTCCTCGAGCAGGGTAACCGGCTGCTGCGGGAGCTGCGAGACTTGCAGCGGCAACGGGACCTGTTCTTTGCGATGATGAATCACGAGCTGCGCAACGCGTTGACCGGTGTCTACGGCTGGGCGGAGCGTCTCGTCCGGCCGCGCACCGCCGATGGCATGGCCCAGGCGGCGAACGAAGTGTTCGAGGGAACCGAACGGACGATCTCGCTGCTCAACAACTTCCTCGACCTGACACGTCTCGATTCGGGGAAGGTGCGGCCGGTGTGGCGTGAGGTTGACGCGCGGGAGGCCGCGCAGCGGGCGCTCACGGGATTCGAGCCCGCAGCGGAGGCGAAGCACCTCGTGCTCGCCGTCGATGCCAAGCCGAGCGTCTCGTTCCGAACCGACCCGGTACGCCTCCAGCAGATCCTCGTGAACCTCTTGAGCAATGCCGTGCGCCACTCTCCCGCAGGCGCCCGCGTCCTGCTCGCCGTCCGTCCCAACGGCAGCACGATTCAATTCCTGGTCGCGGATGAAGGGCCTGGCGTCCCCCCGGAAGCATTAGAGCGCATCTTCGAGCCGTTCGAACGGTTCGATCCGCATTCCGGTGCGGGCACCGGGCTGGGACTCCCGGTATCCCGGCGCTTGGCCGAAGTCCTGGGCGGGCATCTGGAGGTGCAGTCGGCTTCCACCCAGGGTGCCACGTTCATCCTCGAGCTTCCTATCCACCCTCCCGCATGAAGGGGTCTTCACGCTTTCCTTAGAATCCATTCAGCGCCGCGACTGTAGCGTCGAAACCATGAAAACCCTCCTGGCGGAATCATGAAAATTCTGGTGGTGGAAGACGATCGGAAGGTTGCGGGCTTCATCGAGCAGGGGCTGCGGGAAGAAGGCTATGCCGTCGATATCGCCCCTGATGGTGACGAGGCGACGATGCTGGCCCACGTGTACGATTACGATCTCGTCGTGCTGGACGTGATGCTGCCGAAGAAGAACGGGCTGCAGGTGGCAGCGGAGCTGCGGCGGGAGGGCCGGCGCACGCCGATCCTGATGCTGACGGCGCGGGACGCGACCGAAGACGTAGTGCGCGGGCTCGACGCCGGAGCGGACGATTACCTCGCCAAGCCGTTCAAGTTCGACGAGCTGCTGGCGCGGGTTCGCGCGCTGTTGCGCCGCGGCGGCGCCGCCCGAACCGACCTGCTCGTCTATGGGCCGGTCGAGCTGGACCGTTTGAAGCACAAGGTGCGGGTCCTGGGCAAGGGGATCGATCTCACCCCCAAGGAATTTCATTTGCTCGAGCACTTCCTGCTGCACGCCGAGGAAGTGGTTCGTCGCACCGAGCTGCTCGAAAAAGTGTGGGACATGCACTTCGACCCCGAGAGCAACGTGGTCGACGTCCATGTCGGCAATCTGCGCCGCAAGCTCCGTCAGGTGGCCGGACAGGAATTGATCCACACCGAGCGCGGCGTCGGGTTCCGGCTCCAGCAGCCTGACGAGACCCGACAGACAGCGTGACCCAATCGCTCCGGCGGACCCTCGTCGTCCGATTTGCGGCGACGATGGCCGTCGGATTGGTGGTGGCGTCGGCCGCCATCTGGGTGGCGGCGTCGCGCGTGCTGGGTCATCAGCTCGATCAGGGTCTTACGGCGATGGCGTTCATCGCCGCCACCGAAGTGGCGCCAACCAGCGGGTGCGGACCTGCGGCGCACGCTGTGGCGCTCGATGCGCTCCGCTACCAACGCCAGATCAACCGGTTCGTCGTTTTCCGCGATCCCGCCTGTGCCGTGACGCGCGCGGTACCGGGCTGGGCGGCTGACATTCCCGTCGACACCGCCGCGGCCGCCGCCGCCCGGAGCGACCGGCAGACCTTCAGTGAAGCTCACTGGCATGGCATGGACGTCCGGTCCACCTACCTCGCTGTGGCAGACGCCGACACAACGGGGCGCAGCCATCGCGTGGTTCAGGTGGCTGCGTCGCTCGAGCCCGTGGAGCGGCTGCAGCGGCTGATGCTGTTCGCGCTGGTTGGTATCGTGGTGTTCGGGACCGGAGCCACGCTGGTCGGGGCCGGGCGTCTGGCTGACTCCGCCGTACGGCCGGTCAAGGAAATCACGGAGCAGGCGACCCACATCGCGGCCGGCACGCTCGATCAGCGATTGTCGGCGCACGCGACTGCCGAGGAGTATCGCGGACTGGTGGGAGTCCTGAATGGCATGCTGGACCGTCTGAGCAGCGCGTTCACGATCCAGCGCCGGTTCACGACCGATGTGAGCCACGAGCTGCGCACGCCGCTGACCGCGCTGCGGGGGGAGATCGAGGTCACGTTGCGCAACGAGCGGTCGGCCCGGGAATACCAGCGGGTGCTGCACAGCGCGCTCGAGGAAATCGAGCGGATGACGACGATGACGGAAGAGCTGCTGCTGATCAACCGCGCCGAATCGCGCCAGCTCTCGCTGCAGCTGGCGCCGACCGACGTGCTCGCCGTTGCCCAGGAGTCGCTCGACGGCTTCCGCCACCGCATCGCGGAGAAGGAGCTGCGCACGCAGTGTGTGAGTGGGGACGGCGGGACGCGGCCGCGGGTCGACGCCGAGCTGATGCGCCGGCTCTTCGACGAGCTGCTCGACAACGCTATCACGTTTTCCGAGTTCGGCGGTGCGCTGACCGTGCAGCTGGAGCAGGCGCCGGGGGTGGAGCGGGTCGTGGTCGAGGATTCCGGTCCCGGCATCGACGCTGCGGACCTGCCGCACCTCTTCGAGCCGTATTTCCGGGCCGACCAGGCGCGTACGCGCGGGACCGGCACCGGACTCGGCCTGACGGCCGCTCTCGCCATCGCCCGTCTCCACGGCGGCGATATTCGCGCGATGAACCGCGCGAGCGGCGGCGCGCGATTCGAAGTCGATCTACCCGTACCGGTGGGAGCCTGATCATGGACGCGGAGATGCGGGAGGCGATGACCGAGGCCCGGGCGAGCTACGATCGCTGCGCACAGGTGTCGCGGTTCGTGGACGACTTCTACGACCGGCTGTTCGAGGTCCTGCCGGAGGCGCGGGCCCGGTTTGCCCAGACCGACTTCGACCGCCAGCGGAGATTGCTGCGCCACGCGATCGGGTTGCTGCTCAGCTTTCCGTCCGAGCGCGACGACGAGCCCAACATCCTGTCGCGCATCGCCGAGCGCCACAACCGGAAGGATCTGGCGATCGAGCCGGCTTTCTACGGGCCATTTCTGGAGAGCCTCATCGACACCGTAAAGCGCCACGACCCGGCCTGCACGCCGGCCGTCGAGCAGGCCTGGCGAACGACGTTGGCGAAGGGATTCGCGTACATGCAATCGCGCTACTGACCGGAGGTCAATGTGGCTGAGCAAGCGCCGCAGCTGGATCACCCGAAGGGAACGTTGCTGCTGGTTGCGATCTACGGAGTGTTGATGGTGTTGAGCTGGTTCGGCGTCTACTTCCTCTTGTATCTGCGGCGGGGAGGAGTGACGCCATGAACGTTCCCCTCTACGAGAAGATCTGGATGTGGGCCGCGGCCGTGATCATCGTGGTGTTCGCGCTGTCGGTTGCGGTCGGATACGGCGCCAGCGCGCTCCAGCCGCCCAGCCACGTCGAGACGATCGACCCCGCCAAGGTGTTCGGCGATCCCCGCTTCGCCCAGCGCGGCGTCACAATGACCGCGGGCGGCGCGACGGTGGTAGCGGTCGCGATGATGTTCACGTTCCAACCCGCCGAAGTCCGCGTGCCGGCCGGCAAGCCGGTGACGTTCCGGCTCACCAGCATCGACGTCACGCACGGCTTCGAAATCGTGGGAACCAACGGCAACACGATGGTCGTCCCCGGCTACGTCAGTCAATTCACGACCCGGTTCGCGCCCGGCGAATACCTCATCGTCTGCAACGAGTACTGCGGCGGCGGACATCATCTGATGTCCGCGAAGCTCATCGCCGAGGCCACACCATGAACCGCGCCGACCGCCTTCCCCTCGCGAATTTCGCGGTGGCGATCACGGCGTTCGGCATCGCCTCCGCGATGGCCATGATGCAGGCGCTGTCGCGGGCAAGCCTCGATTTGCCGTTCCGCTCTCCCAAGATGTACTACCTCTCCGTGACCGCCCACGGCGTGCTCATGGCGCTGGTGTTCACGACGTTCTTCATCGTGGGATTCGGGTACGTCGTCGTGACGCGCACGCTGAATCGCCCCCTCGCCACGCCGCGACTCGCCTGGACGGGGTTCTGGGTTGCCCTCACCGGCACCGCCCTCGCGGCGGGCGCGATCCTGTCGGGCCAGGCCAGCGTCCTGTACACCTTCTACCCGCCGCTCCAGGCGCATCCCGCCTTCTACATCGGCGCCGCCCTGCTGATCGTCGGCAGCTGGTGCTGGAGCGCGACGACCATCCTCACGTACCGGGCGTGGCGTCGCGAGCATCCCGGAGTGCCGGCGCCGCTCGCGTTGCACGGCATGCTGGTGACGGCGATTCTCTGGCTCATCGCGACCGTCGGCGTCGCGATCGAAGATCTTGTGCTGCTCATTCCCTGGTCGCTCGGGCTCACGAAGACGATCGACCCGATGCTCGCCCGCATGCTGTTCTGGTACTTCGGGCATCCACTGGTCTACTTCTGGCTGCTGCCGGCGTATGTCGTCTGGTACACGATCTTCCCGCGCGTCGCCGGCGGTAAACTGTTCAGCGATCCGCTGGGGCGACTGGTCTTTATCCTCTTCCTCATTTTGTCGACGCCGGTCGGGTTCCATCACGAATTCATGGATCCAGGAATCCCGGCGGGATGGAAGTTCCTGCACTCGATGATCACGATGTGGATCCTGTTTCCGAGCTTCGTGACGGCGTTCACGATCACCGCTTCGATGGAGGTGGCGGGACGCCTCAAGGGCGCGACGGGCTGGCTCGACTGGTTGGGCAAGCTGCCGTGGCGTGACCCGACGTTTTCGAGCGTCGCTTTCGCGATGCTGTTGTTCGCCATCGGCGGCATCGGCGGGGCGATCAACGCCTCGTACATGCTGAACTCGGTCGTCCACAACACCGCGTGGATCCAGGCGCACTTTCATCTGACGGTGGGCAGCGCGGTCGCGCTCACGTTCATGGGCGTGTCGTATTACCTGCTGCCGCGGCTGCTCGGCCGCGAGCTCGAGCTGGGGCTGCTGGCGCGCGTGCAGCCGTATTTGTGGTTCATCGGGATGGCGCTGTTCTCGTTCTCGAATCACATCACCGGCCTGATGGGAATGCCGCGCCGCGTCATGGAGGCGACGTACGGCGGCAGTCCGATCGCGGCGCAGTGGAAAGTGCTGACCGGCGTGTCGGCGGTCGGCGGCCTGTTTCTGTTCGCGAGCGCCGGCTGCTTCGTGCTCGTGATGCTGGGGACGTGGCTCGCCGGGAAACGGCGGGACCCGCAGCCGATCGAGTGGGCCGAGCCGTTGCATCCGGTGGCCGCCCGGACGACACTGCTGGACCGCTACGGTCTATGGACCATCGTCGCGATCGTGATCGTGTTGATCGCGTATGCGGTGCCGCTGTGGCAACATCTGCAAATGACCACGTACGGGTCGCCGGGCTTCAAGCCCTTCTGATGAGGCGCCTTGGCCTGCAGCGGTATCCGGTGGCGGTGCTTGCCGCCACGGGACTTGCCGCGGGGCTGGTGCTGCTATTCGTGTTTCGGGACCCGGCTGCGGCAGGCCGGGTCTTCTTCGCCACCCTCCTGCTCGGGGGCGTACCACTCGTCGCCCGCACCCTCTGGGGAATGGTGCGCGGGCGGTTTGCCGCGGATGTGGTGGCGGCGCTGGCGATCGTCGGAGCCGTCCTCTTCCGGGAGCCATTCGCGGGAGCGGTGATCGTGCTGATGCAATCCGGCGGCGAGGCGCTGGAGGCCTACGCCATGCACCGGGCCACGGCGTCGCTCGAAGCCCTTATGGCACGCGCTCCCAAGATCGCGCACCGCCTCACTGGTGGAGTATTCCAGGACGTCCCGGTCGAGGACGTTCGTCCGGACGACGTCCTGATCGTCAAGCCGGGCGACCTCGTGCCGGTCGACGCCATCGTCACCACGGGGTCGTCGGCGGTCGACCAGTCGGCCCTGACCGGGGAGCCGATTCCCATCCGGGCGCGCTCCGGGACCGAGCTGATGAGTGGCAGCGTGAATCTCGAGGGCGCGCTCACGGTTCGCGCGTTGCGGCCCAGTACCGAGAGCCAATATCAGCAGATCGTGCGGCTCGTGGAGCAGGCGCGCGCCGAGAAGCCCCCGATCGTCCGCATGGCCGATCGGGTAGCCGTCTGGTTCACTCCGGCCACGCTGCTCGTGTGTGGTGTCGCCTATCTCATCACACGTGATCCGGTGACAGTGCTTGCCGTGCTCGTGGTCGCCACTCCCTGTCCGCTGATTCTCGCGGCGCCCGTCGCCGTGATCGCGGCGATCAGCCGCGCGGCGGCCAGCGGCATCATCGTGAAGAGCGGCGCGGCGATCGAGCAGGTTGGGCGCGCGCGCGTCGTCGTCTTCGATAAGACGGGGACCCTGACGCTGGGCCGGCCGCTCGTGGAAAGGATCGCGGTGACGAACGGCCGCTCCGCGGATGAGCTGCTGCGGCTTGCGGCGGCGGTGGAGCAGTTCTCGGCGCATCATCTTGGCCGGGCAGTTGCCGAGGCCGGACGGCGTCGCGGCTTGTCGATTCCAGCGGCGGCGGATGTCCAGGAAACCCACGGCCTCGGCATCTCGGGAACCGTCGACGGACATGCGGTCGAAGTTGGCTCGGCCGTCTACCTCCTGAATCGAGGGATCGCGCTCAGCGACGGCGTCAGCGACGAGACCGCGGCGTTTGTGGCGGTCGACCGCCGCTATGCCGGATTCATCACCTTCGCCGATCGCCTACGCCACCAGGTGCCCGCCTTGCTGCGCCGGCTGGAGCTACTCGGTGTAGCCGACACCGTGATGCTCACCGGAGACCGCGCGGAGGCCGCGGAGTCCATCGCGGCGCAGGCGGGAATTCGCACGGTGCGGGCGGATCTCCTCCCCGCGGACAAGGTGACGGCGGTTCAGGAGCTGAAGGCCCACCGCGGTGCGGTCGTGATGGTGGGAGACGGCGTGAACGATGCCCCGGCGCTTGCTGCCGCCACGGTGGGTATCGCACTGGGCGAGCACGGCCCGGCGGCGTCCGCCGAGGCCGCCGATATCGTGCTGCTCGTCGATGACATCTCGCGGGTGGCGGACGCCATCGCGCTGAGCCAGCGCATGCGCCGCATCATCATGCAGAGCCTCACCATCGGCCTCGGCGTCAGCTTCGCGCTCATGATCGTGGCCAGCACCGGCCGGCTGCCTCCATCGATCGGAGCGTTGCTGCAGGAGGTGCTCGACGCCGCGGTGATCCTCAATGCGCTGCGGGCGCGGAGCGCAGCGTAAGCCTCTCTTCATCGACGAATCATGATTGCTTCCGGAACCGCCTCCTACCTTCTGATGCGGTGGCGTAGCGCACGGATGTGGGAGTGTGCCCGCCGGCACTGCGTGAGACTGGGCTCGATGGCCCGTTTCTTGGTCCGCTGCGCTACGCCACGCTGGTCCACCAAAGCAATGCGGGAGGGGCCATGCGACACGAGGGGCTGACGGTCTTCCTGCTGTTCTTCGGGCTCGCGCTGCTCGACGCCATCGCCGAGAATCAGTGGCTACGCGCCGCCTTCTGGCTTGCGATCGGTGTTGGCTTTGTCCTGCTGGACCGGCGCAGCGACCGGCGCCGCCTCGGGCGCCGCTCGGGAGCGCACCCCTTCTGGGTGTGAGTCGCGAAACAGCCCGTAATACACCGGCGCCCCCAACGCCACGATTCCCAGACCGAGTGCCGCCTGCAACGGGTTGTGTCCCGCCAGGAGGAAGAGCAGCACGGCCACCAGCGCGAGGAAGAGAATCGGCGTCAGGGGGTAGCCGGGCGTTCTGTAGCCGGATGGTGCGGGTTGTCCCGCGCGTCGACGAATCACGAACAGACCCGCGACGGTGAGCGCGAGGAAGAGGACCGTGACGAATATGAAGTACGCCACGATCCCGTTGAACGAGCCTGACAGCACGAGCATCGATGCGAGGCTCGCCTGGATCGCGATGGCGCGGGCGGGGGTCCCGAACCGCGGGTGCACCGTCGCGACCGCCTTAAAGAACACTCCGTCCCCGGCCATCGCGTAGTACACCCGCGGCAACGCCATCAACAGCGCGAGCAGGCTGCCGAGCACCGCGATGACGACGATCGCGGCGAAGATCTTTCCGCCGGCCGCGCCGAACAGTACGGTTCCTACCTGTGCCGCAAACGCCTCCCCTGATGTCACCTGCTCGAGCGGCACCAGATAGAGAAAGACGGCACTGGTGAGGATGTAAACGGCCGCGACGGCGGCGACTCCTAGCGCCAGGGCCCGCGGCACCGTGCGCTCGGGGTCGCGTGCTTCACCGGCGAGCTTGCTGATCTCCCACCAGCCCCCGAACGCGAAGAATGCTCCCACCAGGGCGGGTGCGAGCGCGCCCGGCAACGGGTCCGAGCCGGGATGTTGCGCGACGAACGGCAGGAAGTTCGACCAGTTCCCGGCGCGCAGCGCGAGGGCGAGAACCGCGATCAGTGCGAGGGCGCCCAATTTCAGCGCGGTGAACCACTGCATCACACGCGCCCCGAGCCGCACGCCGATCACGTTGACACCCGCCAGCCCCGCGATCGTCAAAACGGATACGATCTTCTGCGCGCCAGCCGACAGCGGCACGATGTAGGCCACATAGCTCGCGAGACCCACCGCGAGGGCCGCGGTGATCCCCGGGTCCATGACCAGCATGCACTTCCAACCATAAAGGAAAGCAACCGCCGGTCCGTACGCCTGGCGGAGGTACACGTACCCCCCGCCGGCTTCGGGAAACCGCGCCGCCAGCTCGCCGTAGCAGAGCGCGCCGGCGAGTGCCATGCCGGCCATCACGAGCCACACCACCAATAACCAGAAGGGGGAGCCGAGGGAGCGGGCCATTCCCGCGGGGGTGAGAAAAATTCCGACGGCGATGACTTCGCCGATCACGAGCGCGGTGACGGCACCCACGCCGAGTTGACGCTTCAAGGAGGTCATGGCGGCGGAAAGCTGCACTCCTTCATGCCGATCTCAAGACGTGTTCAGTCAGGGTTCCGTACACTGCGCCAGACGTCTACGAATGAGGTCCAGCCATGCTGATCGATCGATGCCTCCGCTGCTTCGACGTGACCCAGGTCTGCGAGACGACGATTCGTGCCCTTCCCCGTGAAGTGTACGAGGCGATGCTGGGAACGGACCTGCGCGATCCTCTGATCGACGCCCTGTTCGCGCTGCGCGAGCTGCCGCGGCGGATCTCCCGCCGTCTCCATGGACAACCGCCTGTGGCCGAGACGTCCCGCGTGACGTTCGGCGACATCGCCACCGGACCTATTTGGGTGCGGTTGGCGGAGGAGCCGGGCGTCGAGCTCGTCGTCGGCTCGATCGGACGTTTCTGGGAGAAGGACTATGGTTGGCGACCGATCGCCGCAGAACAGTTCGCGGCCTATCAGGAGCCCGGATACGCCAAGGTCGTGCTCAGCCTCGCCGTCCTCCCCTCGCTGGCGGGATTGACGCTACTCCGCTACGAGGCCCGGACCGCGACGACCGACGCGGTGGCGGCCCGCCGGTTCCGCCGTTACTGGCGGTTGATCCGGCCCGGCGTAGTGCTGGTGATGCGACGTGCGCTCCATCGCATCAAGGAGCAAGCTGAGCGACGCGCGGGGGTCGCGGTTCCTGCTTAGTTGACCCGTCCGTGCTCGCGGGCGAGAGCGCCGAGCCCGGCGGCGGCAAGCCCGGCGAGAATGAGGTAAACGAAGAAGCCGTACACGCACGCGGGGTAGCCGAAGACCGTCCCGGGCGCTCCCGGCGCGGGGCAGGTCGCTGCGCCGACGCCGAACAGCTCCTTATAGGACAGAATTCCTGAGAACGCGACCCCAAATAGACTCACGGCGAGGATCAGCAGCAGTGAACTCTTGGCGGTCATACAAGGCTCCGTGCAGAGACTGACCCTGCCTCGGTAGGGTTGCGATCGTTCTGCATCGCAGAACTCCCGGAGGAGTCATGGGCAGTCTCGCGCTCACCGTCTGAAGCTGGCTTGAGGGGAGGCTGAGCCCGGCTTCATCCCGTCTTATCCCTGCATGAGACGCCTCTCAAACGCCCTTCACCTGGTCTTGTCCCGCGACGGGCGATGCTTCGATTGTGAACCGCATTGCGAGGTGAACATGACACGTACGTCGCAGCTCAAGCGCGCGTCGCCGCTCCCCATGCCGCGGGTCTTGTTGGATGCCACCACGACGCCTACGGTCGTCACCGTTCCCGCCCGAACCGTCCTGACGCTCGACGGGGATGGGGCTCCCGAAGGGCAGGCCTTCCAGAACAGCGTCGCCGCGATCTACGGCGTGGCGTATGCCCTCAAGTTCGGCCGCAAGAAGGCCGGTCGGCGAGACTTCAAGATCGGTCCGCTCGAAGCCCGCTGGTGGGCGGACGACCCGACACACCGCTTGCCGGACGTCCCGCGTGAGTCGTGGCGCTGGCAGCTGAGAATGGCAGTGCCCGGGAATGTGAAAGCGACCGAGCTGGCTCGCACGGTCGAGAGCGCCACGGACAAGGGGAGCGGGAAGTTGGCGGGCAACCCGGAGGTTAGACGCGTCACGGTGTCCGAGCTGCCCGCGGCCCCTGCCGGTAGAGTGTTGCACATCGGCCCGTATGCAACCGAAGGGGCGAGCCTCGGGCGCGTCGCGGCAGCCATGAAAGCCGCATTGCTGACACCCGCGAACGCGCATACGGAGGTCTACCTCAACGATCCTCGTCGCACCGAGCAGGACAACTTGAAGACCGTGCTCTTGCTGGAGGTGGCCTAGTGCTCCGCCAAAATGAGCTGCGGCTGTCACTGGTGATCGTGTTGCTGGCGGTGCCTGTTCACCTCCTGGGTCTTCTGGCGCCGCAGATCTACCGCGACCCGGCCCTGCTGCTCCCCCAGAACCTGGGGACCGACGTCGTCACACTGTGCGTCGCGATCCCACTCTTGGGCATCGCGGCCGGCGCAATGCGAATCGGATCGCTGCGAGCTCGCTTGCTCTGGCTCGGTGCCCTGGGGTACCTGGTCTACGCATACGGGATGTACGCCCTCGGGGTACGGTGGAATCCGCTGTTCCTCGCCTATCTGACCCTGTTCAGTCTCTCCTTCTTCGCGCTGGTCATCGGACTTCTCGGCACCGACGCGGCCGTGGTGCGCTCGCGCGCGACGGGCGTACCGGTGCGTGCGGTGGCCGCCTATCTGATCGCCATTGCGATCCTGGTGTCCGGGGTCTGGCTGAAAGAAGAAGTGGGATCGCTGCTGCAGGGCACGGTGCCGGTG
>DATLVL010000262.1:0-3769 GCA_035577525.1 Gemmatimonadales bacterium
CGCGCTCGCCGAAGGCGCCGAGGCGGTGTTGACGCTCGACGCCGACGGGCAGCACCGGCCGGAGGACATTCCGCGGCTGCTCGAGGCCCACCGGCGTGATCCGGCTGCGCTGGTGGTCGGCGCGCGGCTGCACCAAAGTGCGGCGATCCCCTCCGAGCGCTACTACGCCAACCGCTTCGCCAACTTCTGGATTGCCTGGGCGGCGGGCGAGCGCATGCAGGACAGCCAGTCGGGCTTCCGCGTGTACCCGGCGCCGCTGCTCCTCGCGCTGCCGCCGCGCGTCGGCCGGGCGGCAAGCTTCGTATTCGAAAGCGAGGCGCTGATCGAGGCGGGACGCCGCGGCACCCGGCTCGAGTGGGTGGCGATCCCGGCGATCTACACGCCGCGCGGACGGCCGAGCCATTTCCGTCCGATCGTGGACGTCGCCCTTATTACGCGCATGGTGGCCTGGAAGCTGGTCTCGCGCGGCCTTTACCTGGGCGGCTTGTTCCGTAGCTTGCGCGACGCGTAGAAAACTGCCGGGAATGAAGCGCGCTCTCGTTGCGGCGCTTATGGCGTCTGCGGCGCTCGTGGCGGCCGTGCGCGCCGAGCCGCGACCGAAATGGGAGGCGGGCGCCGGCGCGACCGGCCTCACGCTGCCCGACTACCGCGGCTCGGACGAAACGCGAGAGTACGCATTTCCGCTGCCGTACTTCGTCTATCGCGGCCCGACCATGCGCTTCGACCGCGACGGCCTGCGCGGGGTGCTGCACGAGTCGGACCGCGTCGAGTTCGACCTGAGCGTGGCCGGCGCGCTGCCCGTGAAGAGCGACCGCAACCGCGCGCGCGCCGGGATGCCCGACCTCGATCCCGTGCTCGAGATCGGTCCCAAGCTCAACCTCACGCTGTGGCGCGACCGGCCGAACGAGCGGCGCCTCGACGTGCGCTTCGCGTTGCGCGGCGTGGTGGCGACCGATCTCACGCACGCGAAGGACGCGGGCGCCGTTTTCTATCCGCATCTCTACTTCGACTCCAGGCCGACGTTCCTCGGCGGGAAATGGGATTTCAGCGCGCAGCTCGGGGCGCTCTACGGCTCCGAGCGCTACCACCAGTACTACTACGGCGTCGCTCCGCAGTTCGCCACGCCGCAGCGCTCCGCCTATGAAGCGCCCGGCGGCTATTCGGGCGTGACCAGCGCCACCTCGCTCACGCGGCGCTTCGGCAAGCTGTGGGTCGGCGGATTCGCGCGCTACGATGCGCTCGACGGCGCCGTGTTCGAGCCTAGCCCGCTCTTCAGGAAGCGCCAATACTTCGCGGCCGGCGTGGCGGTCGCGTGGGTTTTCGCCGAGTCGAAGGAACAGGTCGAAGTGGACGACTAGATGAAGATCTTCCTGAGCTACGCCTCCGAGGACCGCGAACAGGCGAAGTCCATCTACCTGCCGCTGCACGAGCAGGGACACCGCGTGTTCTTCGACCGCAGCGACCTGCCGGCGGGGGAGGAGTATCACAATCGCATCCGCAAGGCGATCGAAGCTTCCGACCTCTTTGTGATGCTGGTCAGTCCGTATGCGATCGACAACGGCAGCTATACGCTGACCGAGCTCGACATCGCGGAGAGGGCTGGAGCGAGGCTCCTGCCGGTGATGCTGCGCAAGCCGGATGTCGAATCGTTGCCGGCGGCGATCAAGGCCGTGACCTTTCTCGAGACAGACGGTAGCCTGCCCGGCGCGGTCGCGGCCGAAGTGCACCGCATCAGTCGCGAGCTGTCGAGGCGGAGAAGGAGATACGCGATCGCGGCGCTCGCAGTGGTCGCCGCCGTCTCGATCGCGGCTTTCTACGCGACCAAGTCGCGACTCTGGAATGCAGAGACCGGCAAGGACGGGGCACCGACGGTCCTGATTCCGGCGGGCCTGTTCATCATGGGCGACGACAGGGTTTCGCCGCGCCGGCGGATCTACGTGGATGCGTTCCGCATGGACAAGTACGAGGTCACGGTGGGGCGCTATGCCACGTTCCTGCAGAGCACCGGCAACATGAGGCCGCCGGAAGAATGGGACACCGTGGATGTCAAGCTGCAGGCCGAGCTCCCGGTTGTCGGGGTCGACTGGCAGGACGCCGCCAGCTACTGCCTGTGGGCAGGGAAGCGGCTGCCTACGGAGGCCGAATGGGAGAAGGCGGCGCGAGGTGGCGACGAGCGCAGGTATCCCTGGGGCAATGATGCGCCGACGGCCGATCACGCGACATTCGGGAAACCGTACCGGAACCCGGTCTACAAGGACGGGGTCGCGCGCGTCGGAGCGCATCCAAAAGGGGCCAGCCCCTTCGGCATCCACGATCTCTCGGGCAACGCGGGGGAGTGGGTAGCCGATTGGTACGCGGACAGTTTTCCGCGCAGCGACGTGCGCAATCCGAAAGGCCCGGAGCGTGGCGAGGGCAAGGTCGTGCGCGGCGGAGGCTGGTACGACGGTCCGGACCGTATTACCGCGACCAGGCGGATGCACTCGAATCTGCAGAACCGCGCCGATGACGTCGGGTTTCGTTGCGCGAGTGATTAGAACGATCGCTGATGTGCAGAAAAATAGTATTCGAGATTTGTCGCATGCGGGCGACACAATGAAAGCCGTGTCCTTTCGCACGCTCGTTATGTGAGACCTGCGAAAATACCGCTCGCGTCCGGCAATTCCGGCATAACGGGGTTGCCGAAAACATCTTCACAATTCCTGACGCGGCAACTAACAAACACGACTTCCGATGGCTGCGCTCAACGAGAACAAATCAGGGATGACCGCACGCAGCGGCCAGTGGCTGGCGCTGCTATGCGCTTTCAGTCTCGCCGCTTGCGGCGGCGGATCGAGCGACGGCAGCGGAGCCTCACAATCGCCGCTTGCACAGCCGCCTGGCACACAGCCGCCGCCAACCCCGCCCGCGCCGACGGTTTCCCTGAGCGCCGCACCGACCGCCGTTAACGCGGGCGGTTCGACGCAGCTCGCCTGGTCCTCGACCAATGCTTCGGCGTGCACGGCCAACGGCGCCTGGTCCGGCACCAAAGCCACCTCGGGCAACCAGACGATCAGCTCCATTTCGGTCACCAGCACCTATGGCCTGATCTGCACCGGCACCGGTGGAAGCACGACGCGATCCGTGACGGTGAGTGTGAATGCGCCGCCCCCGCCCGCGCCCACGGTTTCGCTGAGCGCGGCGCCGACGACAGTGGCCGCAGGCGGTTCGACCCTGCTCACCTGGTCTTCGAGCAATGCCTCGAGCTGCACCGCGTCCGGCGCCTGGTCGGGCGTCAAGGTGACGTCGGGCAACGAGACCATCAATTCCATTTCTGCCCCGAGCACGTACACGCTGACCTGCACAGGCAACGGGGGCGCCACCGCGCGTTCTGCCACCGTGAATATAGCCGGGACGGCTGGCGTGAGCGGTGCGGTGGACAGCAGCCTGCTCAACCGCCACCAGGAGAGCGCCAACCTGGTGTACGCGTTCGCCGGCTTCAATTCGACGAGCGGCACGCCCGCCGCCACGGTTCCCGTGACGCAGGACGCCGGTGCCTGCACATTCCGTTACGCCCTCACGGGGCTTGCCAACGGCAACTACACCGTAGCCCTCACGAGCGACGGCGGCACTACCTTCAAGCGCAGCGCCAATGTCACGGTGTCGAGTGCGATCGCGAACCAGGCATTCACGCCCACACGCGTGGTGCAGGTCGGCCCCGGCCGCCAGTTCACCGACCCAAGCCAGATCACCGGCCTCTTAAGCGGCGACGTAGTGGAGATCGACGCAGGCA
>DATLVL010000263.1:0-14565 GCA_035577525.1 Gemmatimonadales bacterium
CGGGAGGCTCCGATCCCGAGCAGTTCGCGCTCAGCCCCGACGGGTCGCGGCTGTATGTCTCCAACGAAGATGCCGCGACCGCGTCGATCCTCGAGCCCAACACCGGGAAACTCGTCGCTGCGGTGCCGGTGGGAACGGAGCCCGAAGGCGTGGCGGTGAGTCCCGACGGCAAGCTCGTGTTCGTGACGGGCGAGACGTCGAACAACATCACGGGGCTCGACGCCGCCGCCGGCAAGGTCCTGTTCCACATCACCGTCGACCAGCGCCCGCGCGATATGGGCTTCCTCCCCGACGGCAGCCGGCTCTACGTGTCGGCCGAGGTGGGGGGGACGGTGTCCGTCGTCGACGTCGCGAAGCGCCGGCGCATCGCGGTCATCCCATTCCCCGAAGGCTCGCGGCCGATGGGGGTTCGTGTCGCTCCGGACGGGAAGCGCGTCTACGTCTGCACCGGCCGCCACGGCACCGTCGAAGTCATCGATCCCGCCACCAACACGATCGTCGGCTCGGTGAAGGTGGGGACGCGGCCGTGGGGCATCGCGATTTCCCCGGACGGCAGGAAGCTCTACACCGCCAACGGGCCGTCCAACGACGTCTCCGTCGTCGACACCGACAGCCTCAAGGTGATCGCCACGATTCCCGTCGGGCAGAGTCCGTGGGGGGTGGCGGTCGCTCCGCCGCCGGCGCCGATTCTCCCCCGCTAGACAGGTCTCGGGTGCCAGGTGTCAGGTGTCAGGGTTAGTTTGTCTGTCCCTGACACCCGAAACCTGACACCTATGAAGATCGCCGTCTGCATCAAACGCGTCGCCGATTCCGAGACGCGCGTCAAGATCGCCGCCGACGGCAAGTCGCTCGACGAAGCCGGCGTCAAGTTCATCCTCAATCCGTATGACGAATTCGCCGTGGAAGAGGCGCTGCGCCGTAAGGAGCAGGCCGGGGCAGGCGAGGTCGTAGTGATCGCCTGCGGCTCGGGAGCGTCCCAGGAGACGATTCGCACCGCCCTCGCGATGGGCGCGGACCGCGGTGTGCTGCTCGAGACCGCAGCCTTGCCCGCTGATGGCCTGTCGATTGCGCGCGCACTCGCTACCGAGCTGAAGGACGGGGGCTACGACCTGATCCTGTTCGGCAAGATGGCAATCGACGACTACAACCATCAGGTCGGTCCGATGACCGCGGAGCTGCTCGGCCTGCCGTGCGTGACGTGCGTCGCGCATCTCGATCTCGCCGCGGGGAAGGGGACGGCGGAGCGCGAAGTCGAAGGAGGAATGGAGGAGGTCGAGTTCCCGCTGCCGGCCGTGTTGACGGTCGACAAAGGGCTGAACGAGCCGCGTTATCCCGCCCTCAAAGGCATCATGGCAGCCAAGAAAAAGCCGCTCGAGGTGAAACCGACGACGCTCGGCGCCCCGGGTCTCCTTGTGCTGGCGATGATCCCACCGCCCGAGCGCAAAGCGGGACGCATCGTTGGGGAAGGGGCCGCGGCGATCCCCGAGCTGCTCAAGCTGCTGCGCGAAGAGGCGAAGGTCCTGTGAGCAACGTCCTCGCGATTCTGGAGCAGCGCGACGGCACCCTGCGCAAGGTCAGTCATGAGATCGTAACCGGCGCCCGGCGACTCGCCGACGCGCTGGGCGGCGAGGTCCACGCCCTCGTCTGCGCGGCGGGCCCGGTCTCCGGGGTGGATGCCGCGGGCCGTCACGGGGCGGACACGGTCATCACCGCCACGAACGCGGCATTCGGCCAGTACGCTCCGGAGGGGTATGCCCGGACGATCGCCGAGCACGCCAAGGCGGGTGGCTACGGTGCGGTCGTGTGCGCCGCGAGCGCGCAGGGCAAGGATCTCAGCCCCCGCATCGCGGCGCGACTGAGCGTCGCACTCGCCGCCGATATCACCGACGTCAGCGTCGATGGTGGAGCCATCGTCGTGACCCGGCCGGTGTATGCCGGGAAAGCACTGCTCAAGGTGAAGGTCGTCTCGAAACCCGCCGTCCTGTCGCTCAGGCCCAATGTCTTCACCCCGGTGGAGCGGCCCAGGCCTGGTATCGTCGAAGCGGTCGCGGCGACCGGCGACGGCGGCCGCGTGGTGGTGAAAGGGATCAAGGCCGCCGCGGCCGGGGCCCTCGACGTCGCCGAGGCGCCGATCGTGGTGTCGGGCGGCCGCGGGCTCAAGGAGCCTGCAAACTTCAAGCTGCTCGAAGAGCTGGCCCAGGCGTTCGGCGGTCGCGCGGCGGTCGGCGCATCGCGCGCGGTGGTCGATGCCGGGTGGCGGCCGCACGGCGACCAGGTGGGTCAGACGGGAAAGACGGTGAGCCCGTCGCTCTACATCGCGGTCGGCATCTCCGGCGCGATCCAGCACCTCGCGGGGATGCGCACGGCCAAGGTGATCGTTGCCATCAACAAGGACAAGGACGCCCCGATCTTCAAAATCGCGGACTACGGTGTCGTTGGTGATCTGTTCGAGATCGTGCCGGCATTGACGTCTGAGATCAGGAAGTTGAATGGCTGAACGCTATCGGCCGTCGGCTATCGTCTCTCGGCCAAGATGATCCCGTCCCAACACCAGCCGCCGCTGCCCCTCGACCAGCTGATTCTCCCGACGGGAGCTGCTGGGGCGGGTGACTCGATGGAGCTCGACGTGCTGTTCGTCGGTGCGGGTCCGGCGGGCCTCGCGGGGGCGATCGAGCTGGCGCGGCTCGCGAAAGCGGACCGCGGCATCGGGGAGCTCAACATCGGCGTGCTGGAGAAGGCCGAGGCGCTGGGGGAGCATTCGCTCTCGGGCGCCGTCGTCAACCCGGTCGCGCTGCGCGAGCTGTTCCCAGATCTCCCCGAAAAAGACCTGCCGCTGCGCGGCCGGGTCGAGCGCGAGGCGGTGTATGTGCTGACGTCGGGGAGCGCGCTGCGCATCCCCATTCCGCCGACGATGAAGAACCACGGCAACTACATCGGGTCGATCTGCGAGATCGTGCGCTGGCTGGGGCAACAGGCCGAAGCGCTCGGGGTCAACGTCTTCACCGGATTTCCGGCAGCAGCGCTGCTCACCGAGGGTACGCGAGTCGCCGGGGTGCGGACCGCCGCCACCGGCTTGGGCCGTGATGGCCAGCAGCTCCCCTCCTACTCGGCGCCGAACGATCTCACCGCCAAGGTGACTGCGTTGTCCGAAGGGACACGCGGGCTCCTGTCCCAGGCCTGGCAGCAATGGCAGGGCGTACCGTCCGCGAATCCCCAAATCTTTGCGCTCGGGGTGAAGGAGATCTGGGAGACGAAGCGTCCGCTCGATCGCGTGATCCACACGATGGGGTGGCCGCTGCCGCGTGATGCCTTCGGGGGCAGCTTCTGCTACCCGCTGGCGCCGAACCTCGTGGCGATCGGAATCGTCGTCGGGCTCGACTACCAGAATGCCGCGCTCGACATCCACGTGTTGATGCAGCGCCTCAAGGGACATCCGCTGTTTCGTCCCTACCTCGAGGGCGGCGAGATGGTCGAATGGGGCGCGAAAACGATCCCCGAGGGCGGTTACTACGCCCTGCCGGCGCGCCGCTCGGGAGACGGCGTCGTGCTCCTGGGAGACGCCGCGGGGTTCGTCGACGTCCCGTCGCTCAAAGGGATTCATTACGCGATGCAGTCGGGGATCTATGCCGCCCGTACGATCTTCGCTGCACTCAAGGCGGGCGAGACCACTGCGGCGGCGCTGGCGCCGTACGACCGGCTCGTCGACCAGTCCTACATCGCCCGCGACCTCTACCGCACACGTAACATGCGGCTGGCGTTCAAGGACGGCTTCACCGCGGGCGGATTCAAAGCGGGGCTGATGACGCTCACCGGAGGGCGTTTCCCGGGTGGACGGATTGCGATGCACGCCGATGCCGACGCGGCGCGCCGTGAAGAGGCGGACGGTGTCTTCACGCCCGACGGGAAGCTGACGTTCAGCAAGGTTGACGGCGTCTTCAAGTCGGGGAACACGACGCGCGACACGATTCCCACGCACCTCGTCACCGGCCGGGATATCCCCGCCGACGTGGCGCGGTTCTACAGTCACGTCTGTCCCGCAGGTGTCTACGAGGAAGTCGACGGCACGCTGCGGATCAACGCACCCAACTGTATCGACTGCAAGGCGACCGATGTGCTGGGGCCGCGCTGGACGCCGCGCGAGGGCGGGAGTGGACCAAAGTACAAGCGGATGTGAGTCGAGCTTACTGGTCCAGCGCCGTCACGTCCAGGATGATCTGCGCCGGGCTGGCGGGGTCCCGGGCGCCGAACGCATACAGCTTTCCGTTGATCCGTGAGAACGTCGCCGTGTGGATCCCCGAGCCGACGAGGTACTGCGCGGCGTAGGTGGGGTGCGCGGGGTTGGTGAGCTTGTAGAACCAGAACCCCGAGTTGGGGCCGCCTTCCGTGCTGAACATCAACACCTTGTTGTCGTCCGTCACCTCCACGTCGCTGACGGTGAGGACGTTGGTGGTGATGATCGAATCCACCAGCGTGGGTGCTCCGCTCGCGCTGATCTGCCAGATCTTCAATGCGTTTCCGAACACATTGCTCACCCGCTGCCCAAAGCCCCACGTCCCGGTGTAGGCGTAGCCGTTGGTCACCCATAAGTCAGAGCCGTACCGTTCCGTCTGATTGTTGCCGCCGGCGGCGACGCTCAGGACACCGGCCGAGTCGTGGAGCTGCCACAGCCCCGACAGCATGTCGATGGCATAGAGCGATCCCTGGTAGAGCTGGACTCCCCAGGTATACGTGTCGTTGGCGCCGAAGGTGAGAGTGTCGATCATGCGCGACGAGATGTCGCCCGAGAGGGTGCCCGAGACGTCTATCGCCACGACGCCGCCGTTGTAGTAGGCGGCATAGAGGATCTGGTTCGCCTCGTCCATCCAGAAGTTGTGGGTCCCGGAGCCATTGCGGTGAAACGTCGCGACCTCCGTCGGCTTCGTCAGATCGGAGACGTCGAGGACGTGGATGTCTCCCACCGAGCTCGAGCCGATCGACCCCGGCCCCTCCTGTCCGACGAACAGATACTTCTTCTCGTTCGTGTTCGGATTGTGGAACCACCAGGTGTTGTGTGCCTCTCCACCTGCCGTCGTGGTCGATCCCACGAGTTTCGGGTTTGCGGGAGAGCCACCCATGATTCCGTTCCCCACGTCGTAGATCAGGATCCCGGTGTTCCAGGCGCAGATGATGTCGAGACCGTCGCGCAGGTACTGGTCGTGGATCCCATAGTTCGGAGTCACCGGGATCGAGTCGACGAAGACGACGTCGGTGGGCGGCGGTGGTGGAGGAGGCGGCGTGACCGTACTGCTCTCGCATGCGGCGAGGGCGAACACGCAAGCGACGAAGATCCGGGAACCGCGCATCATGGCATGCTCATCCCTTGCATCGCACCCTGGGTATACCGCCCCATGCGCGGCATGCGCATCCCTGCTGCAAGACGCACACCGGCGCTCACCTCAAACCCCTTCGTCCGGCCGTATTGGATCGTAGGATCGAATACCCCGCCGCCGACACGCGCGATCCCCAGATACGAGCCCTCGACGAACGGTGCGAGCCGCAGTCGCCGACCGCGCCGCAGCTCCATCGCGTCTCCCGCCGTCACCACCGTCCAGCGCGTGATGCCGAGGATCGAGTTCTCGAACAGCGGTCGCCGGGTCCGGAATGGGCTGGCGAAGAGGCGCTCTTCTTCAGGGCGGTCGCTGCGCTCGATGCGCAAATAGGGACGCTGGCTCCCGAGGGTGAGCGCGCCCTCGGCAAGCCCGGAACGAAACACGAATGCACCTCCGGCGGTCCGCGTCTGCGCCCATTCTACGAGACCGTACCACCGTCCCCGCTCCCACCGCACCGACGCGCTGAGCTTCGCGTCGTCCGGACCCGCGCCCGGCCGGTTCTCGGGCGAATGCACGAAGGCGTAGGAGATCTGCGCTTCGAGTCCCGTCACCGGCAGCATCGTCAGTCTCGTGGCCCAGGAGTCCCCGAAGCGGCTCACGGAGGGCCACGATCCCGGCGACACCGGCTCGTCGCCGTTGAACAGCCCGCCCTCGAGTATCACCGGCCCGGCGCGTACGCCGGCGAACCCCACTGCGCGCTCGAGGATCTGGCTCAGGTGGTGGTTCACCGGATAGCGCACCACCGGACGGGTCATCGGGTCGTCGGTCCCGAAGGGGACGAATCCCTTGCCGGCGCCGGCGAAGATGCGGGAGGAGCCGAACACGAGCAGCAGCTCGTGCACGAGAGTGTGCGGGTGGCGGCGGTCCTCGAACCCTTCTCCCCAGTCGCCCGGCGCCAGCTCGCCATGTGCGATCGTGTACTTCTCGAAGTCGAGCGTCGCGATGAAACGGATCCTGCCGTCGAAGCCCGAGACGCCCAGCATGGCGAGCGGCTGGACGACACGCAGCTCGCCGAGCGAGCGGTTGCCGGGAACGACGTTGGTTTCGGTGGCGGTGGGAATCGCCTGCGCGCCCCAGTCGACCTGCAGGTGCTGCGCCGCAACCGTTCCTGCCGTCCCGATCTGCGGCAGCAAGGCGGCGCAGGCCACGAGCGCGAGGGACTTCACGACATGTGGAAGCTGACGCGGATGCCGTCGATGACGAACTGGGCCGCGATGGCGCAGAGGACGAGTCCCATCAGCCGGGTGAGGATACGCATACCCGTCGCGCCGAGGCGGCGTTCCACGAACGACGCGGCGGCGAGCGTCAGATACGACACATACGCCGAGAGCGCGATCGACAAGTAGAGCGCCGCCGTGGTAATCCAGCTCTTCGACGCCACGGCCAGGACCATGACCGTCGAGATCGCGCCCGGTCCCGCGAGCATCGGGATGCCGAGTGGCAGGATCCCGATGTCCTCCTTCTCGGTCCCCTCCGCCGTCTCGGCCGGTGTCTCACGCTGCAGGCTGCGCCGTGCCTGCACCATGTCGAGGGCGTTCATGCCCATGAGCACGCCGCCCGCGATCTTGAAGGCGCCGATGGTGATGCCGAAGATCGTGAAGATCGCGCTGCCGGCGAGCGCGAACAACGCCAGCGTGATCGCGGTCGTCCACGCCCCGCGCCGCGCGAGCACGCGGCGTTGCACCGGCGTATCGCGCGCCGTCATCGCGAGGAAGCTCGGCACTGTCGCGAATGGATCCACGATGAACAACACCGAGGTGAACACGAGCAGCAGCTGCTCGACCAGCTTGCCGATCTCCGCGGTGCTCGGCATCAGAAGCTCGGCTCCGCGATGTGTATTGGGTCGTCGAGCACCAGCGCGGTGAGCATCGTTCCGGCGGGGACGTGGGGCTGGTCTTCGGGGACGATCAGGAGCGCGTCGGCTCGGGCCATGGAAGAAAGAATACCCGAGCCTTGTGGGCCGGTGAGGTAGGCGCGGGGTACCGCCCCGGGCGTGGGCTCGGCCGACAAGACGGCTCGCAAGAAGTGTTGCAGTCTGGGTCCGAGTGTGATGTCCTCGGCGGTCACGACGGGAATCGTGCGGCGGTACGGCAGTGCATGGCCGAGCATCCGGCGCAGCAACGGCCGGACGAACAGCTCGAACGTCACCATCGTGCTCACGGGATTACCCGGCAGTCCGATCCACGTACGGCCCCGGCTCACTCCGAACCCCAGCGGGGCGCCTGGGCGCAGTCGCACGCGCGAGATGCTGATGTCGTAGCCCATCTCGGTGATCACGCCGCGCACCAGGTCGTGCTCCCCGACGCTCACCCCCGCCGTCGTCACCAGCACGTCCGCGTCCGCCGCTCCGGCAAGATGCTCGCGCAGCGAATCCGGCGAATCGGTGGCCAGGCCGAGGTCCTTGGGTACGGCGCCGCTCGCGCGGATCAGCCCGTCGAGGGCGTACGCGTTCGAGTTGGCGATCCTGCGCCCAGCGAGGATTTCATCCTTGTGATCGAGCGTCGTGAGCTCATCGCCGGACGCGAGGTAGGCGACGACCGGAGGCCGGTGCACGGCGACCGGCTCGTGCGCCAGCGCGGCGAGTAGAGCGAGCTGCGCCGGGCCGAGTGCGGTTCCGGCGCGCAGCGCTGTCGCGCCGGCGCGGACGTCCTCGCCGGCTCGGCGCGTGTTCTTCCCGGCGTCGCGCGCGTCGCTGATCGTGACGTGGCCGCCGCTCGTCGTCGTGTCTTCCTGTCGGATGACGCAGTCGGCCCCTGCGGGGAGTGGCGCGCCCGTGAAGAGGCGGGTCGCTTCGCCGGGCCCGAGCGCGCGCGCCGGGAATTGTCCGGCGACGACCGTCTCCACGACGTGCAGCACCGCGCCCTGGCGGACGTCCGCCGTGCGGCAGGCGTAGCCGTCCATCGCCGAGTTGGTCCACGGCGGCAGATCGAGTGGCGCGACGACGTCGGTCGCGAGCACCAGACCGAGCGCGGCGCCGAGCGGCCGCTCCTCGGTTGGCAGCGGCCGCGCGTGCGACACGATGAGCCGCGCGGCCTCTGCTGGAGCCAGCGGGGTCAGGGGGGCAGGATGCGAGCGCGGTCCCACGCGAGGGTGGCGAGCGAGACGAGCCAGCTCGTGTCGCTGAACCGGAACACGGGGAACGGGGCGCGGAACGTCGAATTATCGGTGATCACGGCGACCCACTCAGCGGCGTTGTCGCGGCTGGGGTCGTAGATCGGCTTCTCGCCGCACGCCGTGCGGTAGACCTCGATTTTCGGCAGCGGATAGGCCGAGAACCCCTCGGCAAGGACGATGTCGGCGCCGTCGAGGTAGCGCCGCGCCAGGGCGATCGGATCGCCCTCCGCGTTGGTGCGCTCGAACAGCACGCGCTCTCCCGGCGCTTCCAGCAACACGCGCTCGGCTTTCCCCTCGTTCCAGTGGCGCCAGGTGTCCTTGCCCTGCTGATCCATATCGGCGGCATGCGTGCCGTGCTTCAGCGTCATCACGCGGAGCTTACGGCGCATCTCGGTCGCGAGCGCCACGACGAGCGTCGTCTTCCCGGCGTCCTTCTTGCCGATGATCGAGATTATCCGCGTTGCCGCCACACCCTCTCCGCACGTTCCAGGTCGGCCGGATCGTTGACGTTGAAGAACAGGCTCTCCGGGTCGCCGAACGCCCGTACCCGGTCGAGCGGTAGTGTACCCACCCGGACCGAGTCGTGGAAGGAGATCATGCGCAGGTCTCCACGTGCGAACGCCCGCTCGATCGGCCCGCGGCAGCCGGGACCGTACACGGCGCACAATGGCTCCACCGCGCCGCTGCCGTGTCCCCGCGACCCGCTTTCAGGGAGAAACACATCCCAGTCGCCCGATTCACGAACGAGCAGCTCGAGCAGGGCGCGCTCGAGAAACGGCATGTCCCACGCGACGGCGAGCACCGGATCCGGACCTGCGGCAATGGCCGTGTACACACCACCCAGGCTGCCCAGGCCGGGACGCAGATCGGGAATGCAGCGCAGGTCGGGGCGCCACGCGGGGGCGTCGCTCGCGTTGGCGACGAGCAGCGGCGGCGCCGCCAGGGCGGCGGACAGGACGTCGATGACCCGGTCAAGCACGCGGCGGCCGCCGACCTCGAGCAGGCCCTTGGGGCGGCCGTTAAACCGCGTGGCGGCGCCGCCCGCCAGGACGGCCCCGCGCACGTCAGTAGCGGCGTCCGCGCTTCTGTTCCAGCACGACGTCCAGTCCGAACCGCAGCGACACGCGATGAAATATTTTCGTCGACGTGGGGGCCTGCGCCAGATCGTTGGCGGGACCGGTCAGCTGCTGCAACGGGATCATCGCGTCCTGCACCTCGAGGCGGAACTGGTAGCCCGGCCCGAGCGCCTCGGTGAACCCCGCCGCGACCTGGCCCGAGAAGCCGATGCTCTTCGGATGCGGATCGACCACCACGGCGCGGGATTCCACGCTGCCGTTTTGGACGAAATCGCCCGAAAGCTCGGTGGTGCTCGTGGAGTAGCTCGTGATCCCCGCGCCGGCGCGCACGTACGGACTGAAGGAGCCGCGCGACGACGCGCGGATCACGACGCCCCCCATCGCCGAGATGACGCTGGTCGACAGCGATGCCCCGCTGATGTTGAGGCACAGCTGCCCGTTGCGGGGGCCGTACACCGGATCGGCGCCCGGGTCGGCGACGCTGTCGGTGCGTATGCAGGTATCGTCGATCGGCAAACCGACATAGAGGATCTCGAGGGACAATCCCACGTGGGGACCGCGATACAATGTCCCCATCACGCCGGCGACGATGCCGGGAGTGATGTCGCGCGTCACCCGCAGGGTATCGTAGCTGTTGCTGCACGTCTGCCCCTGCAACACGCAGAGCGGCTGGCGCTCGACGTCCCACAGGGTGCTGCTGTTGGACACGCCGCCCACGATGCTGAGAATCAGCGTCGGTTGGGTCGGCGTTTGCTGGGCGGCGGCGGAGGCCGTCACCGTCAGCAGCGTGAGAACAGACCATGCTGATTTCATTCGGCCTCGGGAGGTGAGGAGATGAGCCGGCCGTGCTCCACGGCCAGACAGCGGTCCATCACGAATGGGATGCCGGCGGCGCGGGCGAGCGCGGCGGCCGCGTGGTCCGTGACGCCTTCCTGCAGCCAGATCAGTTGCGGGGTGAGGGGAATCGCTTCACGTACCACGTCCAGGACGTATGCGCTGCGACGGAACACATCGACGAGGTCGATCGCGTGGTCGGCCGCGGCGCGGGTGAGCGTGGGGTAGGCTCGCTCACCGAGGACTGCGGTCGCGAACGGATTGACGGGAACGATGCGGTAGCCGGCGCGCTGCAGGTAGCGCGCGACGGTGTGACTGGGGCGGCCCGGGTCAGGCGACAGCCCGACGACGGCGATCGTGCGAGCGGCACCGAGCAGCGTGGTGAGGACCGCGTCAGGGCTCGCCGAAATACTCCGAGTAGAGATGCGGCCCCTCCTGGATGCGGATGCGATGCAGCGTCACCCCGGGGGGCAGGGCCCCCGCCAGGCGTTCCCAGAAATACACCGACAGCGCTTCCCCGGTCGCAAGCCGCGCGCCCGAGGCGAACTCGGGGATGTCGACGTTGATGTGCTTCCCATCGAACCGCTGGTGGATCTCGCGCGCCAGCAGGGCATCGAGCTGCTCCAGATTCACGACACCGCCGCGCGCGGCGTCGAGCGCTCCCTTGACGGTCACGCGGCACTGGTACTCGTGCGGGTGATCCTCCGCGGCCCGGGCGAACGTCGCCCGGTTCTGCTCCGCCGTCCAGTCGGATCGCGCGATGCGATGCGTCGCCCGGAACGCGACGATGCGGGTCAGGTAGGCGACCGGCATGCCGCTAGAACGTCCACGCCAGGCCGAACGTCGCCCAGGGATGGATCGTCGTCGCGCTGAGCGGAGAGAGGATGTTCGGCAGGACGCGAAACCGGTACGACGACGGAAAGGCCAGGTGATACACGAGCACGCGCCCCCCGAGCTCCGCCGAGAGCCGCCGCGCGGGATACCAGCGCACGCCGAATTCCGGAGCGTACGTGAACTTCGTGCCGAAGTTGTAGCCGCTCGTGTCGGCTGCGACTTTCGAGCCGATGGCGAGTCCCATGGTCGCGCCGACATATGGCTGAAATCCACGCCACGTCTTGCCGCCCGTCAGGGACAGCAGGACCCCGAAATCGGCGAGCACCAGATCGTTGTTGATCGGCCCCACCGTCCGGGGGAAGGAGTCGTAGGCGGTCTTATAGAACGCCGTGGTATTGGCGTAGGACAGGCCCGTCGCGACGATCAAGGCGCCACTCGCCTGCAGCTCGAGCCGCAGTCCGGCCGTCGCCCCTTTGGTGGCGCCCACCGGTACCGAATCCGGGCCGCGCGACCCTGCGAAGTACCCCGCCGTGACCCGCAGCGTCAGCCCGCGGCGCAGGTCCTTGTACGGCGAGCTGGCAGGGTCATGGCCGGCTTGGGCGGTCAGGCGGTCGGCCGGCCAGGCGGTCAACACGAATGCCGTTGCGAACGCGACACGGCGCAGCACAAGCATCAATTGATCTCCCTCAGGTCTTTTCCCGTCATCACTGCCGGCGGATCGACCCCCAGCAGGCGCAGCACCGTCGGTCCCACGTCCCGCAGGCTGCCGGCGGGGCGCAGGCCTTTCAGGCCCTCGTTCCCGACGATCAGGAACGGCACCGGGTTGGTCGTATGCGCCGTGTGCGGCCCCCCACTCGAGGGGTCGATCATCAGCTCGCAGTTGCCGTGGTCGGCGGTGATCAGCAGCGTGGTGCCGGCGCGCTCGGCGCTCGCCACAACGCGCGCCAGGCATGTGTCGACGGCCTCCACCGCTTGTACCGCGGCGGGTAATACCCCGGAATGCCCGACCATGTCACCGTTGGCGTAATTACAGAGGATGAAGTCGTGTTGCTTCGCTTTGATCGCGCGACACAGCACGTCGGTCACTCCCGGTGCGCTCATCTCCGGCATCTGGTCGTAGGTCGCGACGCTCTTCTGGGACGGCACGAGCTCCCGCTCTTCGCCGGGGTAGGGGCGCTCCACGCCACCGTTGAAGAAGTAAGTGACGTGCGCGTACTTCTCGGTCTCCGCCGTCCGGAACATGGTGCGGCCCTGGTCGGAGAGCACCTGGGCCACAATCTGCTGCAGCACGAGCGGCTCGAACGCAGCGGGGAAGGGGAAGGTGGCGTCGTAGCGCGTCATCGTGACGAGTTGCACCGCCGGCCGGGCGGGATCGGCGAAGCCGTCGAACCCGGGAAGTGCCAGCGCAGCGGACATCTGACGGCCGCGGTCGGCGCGGAAGTTGACGACGAACACGCCGTCGCCCGAGCGGATGCGCGGGGTGCCGCTGATCACACGCGGCTTGATGAACTCGTCGGTTTCGCCCGCTTCGTAGGCGCCGCGGATCGCGGTCTCGGCATCCGGCGCGTCGATCCCCTTGCCGTACACCATGGCGTCATAGGCGAGGCGCGTGCGGTCCCAGCGCTTGTCACGGTCCATGGCGTAGTAGCGGCCGATCACCGAGGCGATCGTGATGCGTCCCGGGGCGGCCTCGGCGCGGGCAATGTTGTCCTGCAGATCACGCACGAAGCCGAGCGCCGATTGCGGCGGCGTGTCGCGGCCGTCGGTCCAGGCGTGGATCGCCACGGGCAGATCGCCGCGGCGACCCAGCTCGACGGCGGCGAGCAGGTGCTGGTCCAAGGCGTGCACGCCGCCCGTGCCGAGGAGCGAGAGGAGGTGCAGCGTACCGTTGGAGCGCTGTACCGCGGTGACCAGATCTTTCAGCGGAGCGAGATCGAAGAATTCTCCCGACGTCATCGATTGGGAGATGCGCACCATGTCCTGCGGCACGACGCGTCCGGCGCCGAGATTGAGGTGGCCGACTTCGCTGTTGCCCATCTGTCCGTCGGGGAGTCCCACGGCGAGACCGGATGCGTCGAGCAGGGTGCGCGGGGCGCGGGCCCAGAGCCGTTCCCAGGTCGGGGCCTGAGCGAGCTCCACCGCGTTGCCTTCACGGCCGGGTCGGAACCCCCAGCCGTCCAGTACGATCAGCGCGACCGGGGTGCGCGACCCGTGCCTCTTGGTCATATTGAATGAGGATGCAATCTATCCAGGCGCTTCGCCTCCTACCAGTTGTCGCCTGCATCGTGGTGCCGCTCTCCGCCCAGGCCAGTGCACGGGTCACCACGCAGGGAGAATGGTTCTATCAGACCGCCGCCGGACGCCGACTGGCGCAGCTCGAGGTAGGCTCGGTCGTCCAGACCGGCGCCGTCCAGGGCGACTGGACGAACGTGACGCTCGACGGATGGATCATCAAGACGTCGCTCGGGCCGACCGCGATTCCCGGCTTCGACGTCGCCGTCAGCCAGCAGCCCTCCGAAAATCTCCGTGCCACGCCCGCCGGCGCCGTGATCGCGCACCTCGCCGCCGGCTTCGCGCTCGACAAGATCGCCGAGCAGGATCGCTGGGTGCATGTACGGCGCAGCGGCTGGGTCAAGAAGTCGGCGCTGAGCGGCATCGCCAACGCGGTGCAGCAGCCGCCGGCGCGGGAGTTGCCGACGCGCGCGCCCGACACGACGCCGACGCCGGTCGATCCCGCGCGCGTCCTCTCATCGCGGCCGACGACGCTGTATCGCGCCCCCGACGGGGCGAGCGATGCCGCGCTCACCGCGGGCGCGCCGCTGCGCGTCCTGGGCCGGACGTCGGATTGGACGCGCGTCGAGCTCGAGGGATGGGTGAAAACGTCCGATCTCCAGGCGGCGCCCTCGGGGGTGCTCGTTGGGGTCAGCGCCGCAGAGCTGCGCGCCGAGCCCGACCGCTACGTCGGGCAGTCGCTGCGCTGGACGCTGCAGGTGATCGCGGTGCGCACCGCCGACGACCTGCGCCCCGACATTCCGACGGGGTCGTTGTATCTGCTGGCGCGCGGGCCGATGCCCGAGCACGGGTTCGTGTACGTGGTGGTGCCTGATGCGCAGCGCACTGCGGTGCAGGGGCTCGCGCCGCTCGCGACCATTCAGTCGACCGTGCGCGTGCGCACCGGGCGCAGCAAGTTCGTCGGGAATCCCGTCGTCGATCTCGTGTCACTCGAGGTGCTGCCATGAATGACGTGCTGCGGGAGCGGCTGCTGCGCAAGCTCGAAGTGTTGCCGGAGGAGAAAGCGTACCAGGTGCTCGACTACGTGGAGTTTCTGGAGTCGAAGT
>DATLVL010000264.1:0-5271 GCA_035577525.1 Gemmatimonadales bacterium
ATGTTCTGGTGGGCCAGCGCGCGAGCTCCCTCCCGCAGCCCTGCGTGCGCATGCAGCGCCCCACAGCACACCTGACCCGACACTTCACGCACTTCATATCCGTTGACGCCGAGCGTCCCGATCGTCGCATCATGGACGTGGGGGAAGAGACCCTGCATGACGCAGCCCCGGAACAACTGGGCGGTCAGGCGGTCGGGCGGACGGTCGGACGCGATGTCGAACTCTCGTCCGCGCCGCATGCCGACCGCCCGACCGCCCGTCCGCCCGTCCGCCCGTGTTGCCGCGAGCATCCCCATCGCAAACCCGAACCTCCCTTTGCCGGCGAGGGTTCCGGCCAGACCGGAGTCTCGCAGCAGCCGTGCCAGAGCATAGACCGGCCGTGAGGTCATGGGATTCGTCAGCGCGCTCAAGGCGAGCAGGGCGAGGCGAGGGGTTCCTCGAGTGTCGGCGAGCCGGGCGCGGGCTTCTTCGAGCCCATCGCCGTAGGCGACGCCCGACGGACATACCGGCTCGCAGCCGCGGCAGCCGAGGCAGCGGTCGAGGTGATAGGAGAGGCCCCGATCGGTTGACGACAGCTCGCCCCGCTCGAATGCCCGCATCAGCTCGATGCGGCCGCGCGGTCCATCGGCTTCGTCGCCGGTGGCGAGAAAGGTGGGACAGGCCTGCAGGCAGAAACCGCAGTGCACGCAGGCGTCGAGCCCCGAGAAGCCGCCTCGCGTCATTCGTCCGTGTGGACCGGCACGACCAGCGTCGACGCGGGATCGAACGTTTGGCGCAGCCCCGTCACCAGCGGTCCGACGCCTTCCCGATACGCCCCGAAGACACCGACCGCATTGCGCACGCTCCAGGGACCGCGCTCGAGCGTAAGCGGGACTTCAAGGGCGGCGAGGGCGCGCCGCAAATGCCGCAGCCGTTCCACCGTTGCTTCGCCGCTCCAGCGCACCGCGCCGAGCGCTGGGCTCGCCGAGATCCACTCGTCGCCGAGCTGGTGCTGTACAAGGTCGAGCAGGTCGTCGGTGGCGTCCGGGAGTCCGGTCAGCCGCAGCGTTACCGGCCGCAATGCGAGCGCTTCGGCGGCGCGCTGCCAGAAGGCGTGGCTTTCTACGGGTCCGAGCGGGGCGAAGCGGCCGCCGCCGGCAGTCCGCAGCAGCGCCTCCTCCGCCTCGACCTGGGCGGCCGAGCCGGCGCACCGCACCGCCAGTACCCAGCCGGCGCGCCGGGCCAGGGCGGGGGAGAGCAGCTCGAGCGCCGCGGGAGCGAGTCCCGCTTCGCGCAGGTCGTCGCCCGTGCGGCTCAAGTCTTCGCGCGTCCCCTCGAGCAGCAGTGTCTGATCGGCGCGAGGCAGGGCCCGCAGCCGCACGTGAGCGCGCACGATCACCCCAAAGGCGCCGAAACCACCAACTTGCAGTCGCGTGAGATCGTACCCGGCGACGTTCTTCACCACCTGGCCGCCGCTCGACACGACCCGCCCGTCTCCCGTGATTATTGTGACGCCCAGCAGGTGGTCGCGTACGGCCCCTAGTCCTAATCGCAGCGGCCCCGACGTGGCCGACGCGATGATGGAGCCGAGCGAGCGTCCGGCGAGCCCCGGCGGGTCGAGGGCGACCCATACGCCCCGTTCTGTGAGCTGCTGGCGCAGCCGGTCCCAGCCCACACCGGCCTGGGCGGTGGCGACGAGATCCTGCGGCTCGACCGCTTCCACCTGGTCGAGACGCCGCGTCGTGAGGGCGAGGTCGGCGGGAGCATCGGCGGCCTGCCAGCTTCCCGCTCCTTCGACGCGGACCTTCCAGTGTTCGTCGGTAGCGGTGCGCAGCAGCAGCGCGATGGCTTCCGGGGTGGGCGGGGCGATGCGCGGGGCCACGCCTTGGGCTCCGGGATCGAGCACGGCATCGGAGCCGAGCAGCGCGCGCACTTTCTCGAGCACGCCGTTCATGAGCGGAACCTATGGATTCCGGTCCATTCCCGGCAGGCGTGCACCGGAACGACTTTGCCGGGATTGACCCGTTCCGCCGGGTCGAACACGTGCCGGACCGCCCGCATCGCCGCGAGGGCGTCTCCGTCGAACACGAGCGGCATGTAGCGCAGCTTGTCGAGTCCCACCCCGTGCTCGCCGGTGATCGTGCCGCCGGCGGCGATGCATGTCGCCATGATCTCCGCCGACGCCGTCTCGACGCGGGCCTTGAGCGCGGCGTCGGTCGCGTCGAACGAGATGTTGGGGTGGAGGTTGCCGTCGCCGGCGTGGAACACGTTGCTCACCACGAGCTGATAGCGGGCGGCGATGGCGCTGATCGACTCGAGCACGTCGGGCAGTGCGGACCGCGGCACCACCGCATCCTGGACGACGAGGTCGCGCGACAGCCGGCCCATGGCGCCGAACGCTTTCTTGCGGCCCTGCCACAGGCGCTCGCGCTCGGCGGTGTCGGCAGCCGTGCGGACGCTGCGGGCGCGGTGCAGTACGAGCAGGTCCGCCGCGCCCCGAGCGTCCGCCTCGACCGCCGCCGGAGCCATGCCGTCCAGCTCCACGAGCAGCACCGCCGCCGCATCCCGCGGGTACCCCGCGGCGTACACCGAATCTTCCACGGCGTTGATGCAGGAGCGGTCCATCATTTCGAGCGCCGCGGGGACGATGCCGCTCGCGATAATGGCGGAGACGGCTTCGCCCGCCGAGCGGAGGCTCGTGAAATCGGCGAGCAGCGTCCGCACGGCCCGTGGCGTCGGGGTGAGCCGCACGGTGATGCGCGTGGCAATGCCGAAGTTGCCCTCCGACCCCACGAACAGCCCGACGAGATCGGGTCCCCACGGCTCCCCCGCGGGTGAGCCGAGCGCGACGACGCGGCCGTCCGAGAGCACGACCTCGAGAGCGAGGATGTGGGCCGTGGTGGCGCCGTACTTCAGGCAATGCGGCCCACCGGCGTTTTCGGCGACGTTGCCCCCGATGGTGCACGCTGTCTGGCTCGACGGGTCGGGGGCGTAGTGCAGCCCGTAGCGGGCGGCGGCAGCCGACAGGCGGACGTTTACGACACCCGGCTCGACCGTGGCACGGCGATTCCTGGGATCGATCTCGAGGATGCGATTGAGGCGGGTGAGCACGACGAGGGCGGCGTCGGCGTCGGCGAGGGCCCCGCCTGAGAGTCCCGTCCCGGCGCCGCGGGGGACGAAAGGGATGCCGTGTGCGGCAAGCACGCGGACGATGGCGATGAGCTCGTCGCGCGTGCCGGGGAAGACGACGATGCCAGGGAGCCGGCGGTGCGTCGGCAGACCATCAGACGCAAAGGTGAGACGGTCGCTCGTCGACAAGCGCACGGAGCGAGGGCCGACGATCCGCTCGAGTTCGGCGACCACGGCACGATCAGGCATTCGACATAAAGGTAAAGGGGCCGGGATGGCTGTCCCGGCCCCTCGATAAACCGCTGAATCGATTGTCTCTTAGGCGGCGCGCCAGAATCCCTTTAGTGCCCTGCCGTCCGGGGATTCTCTCAGTTTCTCGAAGGCGCGTTCACGAATCTGGCGTATGCGCTCGCGCGTGACGCCCATCAGCGCGCCGATCTTCTCGAGCGTCATCGCTTCGCTGCCTTCTTCGAGTCCATAGTAGAGATAGAGAATCTTGCGTTCGCGGGCGGTGAGGTACTTCTGGAAGATGCGGTCGATGAATTCCCGCATCAACTTGCCGTCGGTGCGGTCTTCGATCTCGCCGCCTTCGATTCCGGCGAACCGCTCGCCCAGCGTCGCCGCGTCCTTGTCGGTGCGGTCGACGGGGGCGTCGAGCGACAGCTCCGCCGCGGTCATGCGGCGTGCCGTGCGGACATTCTCGACGGAGTCCTCGAGCGCCTTCGCGATCTCCTCGTCGGTGGGCTCGCGACCCAGCTCCTGGGAGAGATAGGTCTCGGTGCGGCTCATGCGAATCAGCTGAGAATTCTGGTTCAGCGGGATGCGGACGCTGCGCGTCTGCTCGGCGAGTGCTTTGAGAACGGCCTGGCGCACCCACCACACCGCATACGAGATGAACTTGACCCCCTGATCGGGATCGAACTTCTTGACCGCCTTGAGCAACCCTTCGTTGCCGATGGCCACCAGCTCCGACAGGTCGAGCCCGTGTCCCTGGTACTTTTTGACGTAGGAGATCACGAACCGCAGGTTGGCGGTGACCAGACGCTCCGCTGCCTTCTCGTCGCCGCGTTGCACGCGCCGCGCGAGCCGCCGTTCTTCAGCGGGATCTTTGATCAGAGGGAGCTTCTGGATGTCCTGCAGGTACTGGTCGAATGCACCGGATGGCGTGGCTTTGAAGAATGACTTGGTCTTGGCTGTCGACGACGCACGGGCCATGCGCTGGACTCCCAAGCAAGGCGGTCGCGTTGAGAAAGGGGACGGCGAAGCGCGCTCAATATAGGAACCGCAATTCCCTCGTGCAAATGTACTCAGTTTTCCACATCACAAATCGTTAGGCGGAAAAACACTGCGCCGTTTGTCCACTATCCACAATGCCTGTGGAAAGCGCAGTCGGTGTAAACCGTGTTCGTAACTTGTTGAGAAGCGACCACAGGCAACCTAACTCGTTCTCCCCCAAGTCATTGTCCCAACACCTCCCGCACGATGTCCTCAGAAATGGGCGTTGTCCAGCCGCTCGTCGCGTCACCACACATCGCACCGATGCGACGCGGCAGGGCGAAATGGAGATCGTCACCGCGCCGTTTCTTGTCGTGTCGCATTGCGGCGAGGAGAGCGTCGGCGCGCGCGTCCCCGGGGAGCGCGACCGGCAGGTTGAATCGCTCCAGCAAGCGCACGATGCTGGCCCCGGTGCCGCGTTCGGCGACTCCGACGCGCTCGGCCAATGCCGCTTCGAGCGCCATGCCGATCGCGATCGCCTCGCCGTGCAGGATGGCGTAGCCGTTCGTTGCCTCCACGGCGTGCCCGATCGTATGGCCGAAATTGAGCCAGGCGCGCCGGCCTCCTTCCCGCTCGTCCGCCGCCACGACCGCCGCCTTGATCTCGACCGATCGCGTCACGACGCGCTCGAGCGCCGCCCCATCACGCTGCTTCCCCATGACCGCGTCGCGATCTAGCTCCAGCGCGGCGCAGTAGGCGGCGTCCGCGATCACGCCGTGCTTGATCGCCTCTGCCATGCCCGCGGCGAGCTGCGGGGCGGCGAGTGTCGTCAGGGTGTCCAGGTCGGCGATCACGACGCGCGGCTGATGGAAGGCGCCCAGCAGGTTCTTGCCGTGCGCCGTGTCCACGCCCGTCTTGCCGCCGATCGACGAGTCGATCATCGCCAGC
>DATLVL010000265.1:0-6760 GCA_035577525.1 Gemmatimonadales bacterium
GAGTACGGTTATCGCAACGTCCACGTCCAGTTGGTTCGCCACGGCTTGGCCGGTGCGGTGGCTGGGGCTCGGGGCGAAGCGTTATTTCGATGAGGTGGAGTTTCAGCGGGACGTGGTACGCCTCATCCTTTTCTATCGGCAAAGCGGGTACATGCAGGCCGTGATCGATACCACGGTGCGGCGCACCCCCCACGACGTGTACGTCACCTTTCGAGTGTACGAGGGCGAGCCGGTGCGCGTGCGCCGGCTCGAGGTCACGGGGATCGAGGGGATCATCGATCTCCACAAGCTGCGCCGCGCGCTGCCGCTCAAAGTCGGCGATCCGTTCAACCGTCTGCTGTTCCAGGCTTCCGCCGACACGATCGGCGCCTGGCTGCGCAATCGCAGTTATCCCTACGCGCAGGTGCTGCGCAA
Organism: Gemmatimonadales bacterium; assembly: GCA_035577525.1. Classification (GTDB taxonomy): domain Bacteria; phylum Gemmatimonadota; class Gemmatimonadetes; order Gemmatimonadales; family GWC2-71-9; genus DASTHG01. Next base: position 415 of record DATLVL010000265.1, read on the forward strand.
CTTCGACTCCGACGTGAGCGCCGATACCGCGGCGGTGCGGTACGAAGCGGTGCCGGGACGCCGCATGTGGGTGGGCCGAGTCGATGTGCAGGGGCTGCAGCGCGTCGATACCGGGACCGTGCTGCACACGCTCTCGATCAGACCGGGCGATCAGTATCATGAGGACCAGCTGTACCGCAGCCAGCGTGATCTCTACGGCAGCGGGGTGTTCCGCTCGGCGACCGTCACGCTGGTCGACAGCCTGCCGCCCGAGTCCGGGGACTCCCTGGCGGACGTTCAGGTGAACGTCGCGGAGGGACCGCGCCATCGCATCCGCGTCGGCGCCGGCTACGGTACACTCGATTGTTTCCGGGGTCAGGCGGGGTGGTCGTCGTTCGGGTTCCTCGGCGATGCCCGCGTGCTCGACTTGAGCCTGCAGGTGTCGAAGATCGGCGTCGGCAAGCCGCTCGATGCCGGGTTTGCGCAGAACGTCTGCCGGGCGTTGCGCGATAGTACGATGCCGGATGGGAACGACCGCTTCTCGGACACGCTTAACTACAACCTCGCGTTGACGCTGTTTCAGCCGGCGTTCCTGTCTCCCCGACACACCGCCAGCATCGGGGTGTTTGCAGAGCGCCATTCCGAGGTGAAGACATTCGCCCGCACCCAGGTCGGCACCACTTTCAGCATGACGCTGAACGCCCGTCGCAAAGTCCCGGTCGGCGTTGCGTACACGTACACGGTCGGCCGCACCGATGCCGATCCTGCCGTGTTCTGCAGCGTGTTGAATGCCTGCGACGACAGCACGCAACGGTTTCTCAACGCCCGACGCCCATTCGCTTCGGTGGGCGTGACGGCGGCACTACGCACCGAAAACAACCCTCTCGATCCGATCTCCGGGGGGCACGTCGGTGTGACGGTGCTCAACTCGTCCCGCTTTCTCGGCTCGTCTTCGCTGTATGAATTCAACCGCGGCGAGCTTGAGGTCGCGCGTTTCTTCCAGCTGGGCCGCCGCAGCACCCTCGGATGGCGAGTCCATGTCGGGGCGGTATTCCCCGGACTCGTCACCGTGAAAGGCGTCGACAGCACCCAGCAGTTTGTTCCCCCCGACCAGCGCTTCTACGCGGGGGGACCGAACTCCGTGCGCGGCTTCAGCGCCAATGACTTGGGGCCCAAGGTCTATGTCGTGGACACTGGCAATGTGCACGTCACCGGGACGGACACGACCTTCACTCGGGTCCAGACGTCTCCGACAGGTGGGAACGCGGTGTTCGTTGGCAACGTGGAGCTGCGCGTGCCGTCGCCGATCCTGCCTGAGCGCGTGCAGCTCGCGGGGTTCGTCGATGCCGGTGAGGTCTACATTCGCCAGAGTGACATCCTGTCGCTCAAGTCCGTGCGCGTGACCCCCGGCGTGGGATTCCGCATCGTCACGCCGCTTGGGCCGGTCCGTGTGGACGTCGCCTACAACAACTACGCCCCCGAAGCGGGCGTGCTGTGGCTCTCCGACGGCAAGAACCTCACGCGGCTGCGCACCAGCTTCCAGCAACCGCGGGCGTCGACTTTCTTGCGGCGCCTGCTGGTGCAGTTCGCGATCGGCCAGGCGTTCTGATGCGGCGCTCCCTCGGCGTCGTGCTCTGGACCCTCGTGGGGATCCTGGCCTGCTTCCTGGGCGGCCTCTCGGCGCTCGTCGGCACCGGGGCCGGTCGTAAGCTGTTGAGTCGCGTCGCCGTCACCACCCTCCAGGGGGCCGTTTCGGGGACGGTGGAAATCGGCTCGATGTCGGGGACGCTGCTCACCGGCCTGTCGCTCCGGGATGTGCGGTTGTACGACGAGGACACGACGCTCGTGGCCTGGCTGCCGCAGGTCGAGGTCGATTACAACCTGCTCGACTTTACCGCCGGGCGCGTGGTGATGCAGCGAGTGCTGCTGGTGCGGCCCTACGTGAACATCGTGCAGCACAAGAGCGGCCGTCTCAACATCGAGGAGCTGCTGCGTCTGGGCGGCCCGTCTAACCCGCATCCCGGGCCAAAGCAGCTCGTGGTGTTGCGCAACGTCACCGTGACCGACGGCGACCTCGTGCTGCGGCTGCAGTCGCGTCCGGCGCCGGACGACTCCCTGCACGAGATCGACGCCTTCGACACGGACGGCCGACGGCGCGTGCGCCGGTTCCAGCATCTCAACACCTTTCTCAACGCGTTCCGCATCTCGGCGCCGGGCCAGCGTGGGATGCGGCTCGATCTCGCCGGCCTCGCCGTGGAGATCGACGATCCCGCCGTGACGCTGACCGACATGCGGGGCACCGTCGGCATCGACGGCGATTCGCTCGAGGCCGATCTCGCCGCCGTCCGGATGCCCGACTCGCGCGTCGGCGTTAAGGGCAAAGTCTCCTGGCCTCACGACACGCTGCGCTACGATCTCGACATCAAGGCCTCCGAAGCGTCGCTCGCCGACGTGCGGTTCATCGATGCCAAGTTCCCCGACGGCGCGCTGCTCCACGGCGAAGTCACGGTTCGCTCGCATGGCGCGCGCGTGATCGAGATCAAGCTCGATCCCCTGGACCTCGATTACCGCGGCGGAACCGCGCGAGGAAAGCTGACGGCGATCATGGCCGCCGATTCGGGGCTCGTCGCGCTGCGCAACACCGACGTCCAGTCATCCGACCTCGACCTCTCGTTGTTCCGCGCCTTCATCGATTCGCTGCCGTTCCACGGCCACCTGAGCGGGCACACCACGGCCGATGGGCCGACGACGGAGCTCGGCCTGGGGACGGATTGGGCGTTCCGCGATTCCCTCGCCCTGGGACAGCCGGTCTCGCACGTGAAAGGACAGGGGCTCGTCGATCTCAAGGCGGCTGCCGGGATCACGTTCCTGCCGTTCACCGTCGAGGCGGCGGCGCTCGACTTCGGGACGATTGGTCACTTCGTCCCTTCGCCGCTGCTCGGCACGCTCGCAGCGCAGGGAACGCTCACGGGCCCGCTCAAGAACTTCACGTTCGAAGGCACGCTGCGGCACCAGGACGGCCAGCGCCCGGCGAGCGTGCTGCGGGGCCGGTTCAGCGCCAACGCCCTGGGCGACCAGCTGGCGCTCAATATCGACGCGCAGGTCGATACGCTGTCGTTCGACGGCCTGCAGCCCAGCCTCCCCGCGCTGCGCGTGAGCGGTGCGGTGAGCGGCACGGCGCGGCTCGTGGGACGGCTCGATTCCCTCGACACGCATATCGACCTGTCCCGGCTGGGCGGGGGCGGCCGCATCCGCGCCAACGGTGGCCTGGTGCTGCTGCCGGACCGCAACGGCACGCGCAACCTCGAAGTCTCGGCGAGCGATCTCTCGCTCGACCGCTGGCTGCCGGGTGCTCCGCCGTCGGCGCTGAACGTCAGCGGCAGCGCGACGCTGCTGGTCGACACGTCCGGGGAGGCGGCCAGCGGCCAGGTGGAGGGTCGCCTGCGTCCGTCGCAGATCGCCGGCACCGATCTCGACAGCGGGGCGGTGCGGCTGCGCATCGCGTCCGGCGTCGTGCACGTCGATACGCTGTGGCTCCGCCAGCCCGGCCTGATCACCGACGGAGCGGGCTCGCTCGGGTGGCGGCGTCCCAACAGGGGAGAAACGCTGCTCACGCTCGACGCCGACAGCCTGAGCTTCCTCGATCCGCTCGTGGCCTGGATCAGCGGGACGGCGCGCGATACCGCGCGCGCGGTGCTGGACCGCGGCGCAGCGGTGGTGCATGTCCGCATCGCCGGCGCGCTCGACTCGCTCGCGTTCGGCTTCCTCGGGGACGCGAACGGCATCGCCTACGGCGACTGGGAAGTGACGAAAGGGTCGTTCCGCGGCCAGTTCGAGCCGGGACGCCATCCCCTCGTGTGGCTCGACGCGCAGGCCGATTCGCTGGAACACTCGAGCACCGCCTTCGGCGCCGCCGCCGGCGCCGTCCAGGGCCACCTCGATTCGCTGCGCTGGTCGGGCCGCACCCGCATCGGCGACCTCAGCGCCATCGTCGCCGGCGGGCGCTATCAGCGGGACACGATCACCGGACAAGTCGTGGGGATCGATTCGCTCGCCGTGCTGTTGCCGCACGGTGTGTGGTATCTCACGCGCCCCTCGCGGCTGCAGTGGCACGACTCGACTCTGGTGGTCGACAGCCTGGAGCTGGAGCAGGTCAACGGGCCGGGTCGCTTCGAGGTCGATGGGCGGCTGCCCACCGCTGCGGGACTGGGCGAGGCGCACATCCACGTCGCCGGCTTCCCCTTCGCCGGCGTGTATGCGCTGCTGCAGCGCGATACGCTGGGCGCGTCGGGCAATGTGGGGGCCGACCTGACGCTGGCGGGCTCGCGCCGCGATCCCACGTATCAGGGCCGCTTCTCCATCGTTCCCGACTCGGAGGGGGCGCCGTCGCTCGACGGCACGTTCAACTACGCCGCGCGGCGGCTCGACGCCGCTGCGTCGCTGAAGAGCGACGGCCACGAGGTCGTCGGCTTCTCGGCGCACCTCCCGCTCGACCTCGCGCTGCTGCCGGTGGCGCGGCGCCAGGTGCCCGACACGATCGCGATCCGCGCCCGTGCCGATGGCGCGGATCTCACGCCGGTGCAGGCGTTCACGTCGAGCTTGCGCGAGGTGCGCGGTCGGCTCACCGCCGATCTCGGGATTCGCGGCACCTGGGACGCGCCGCGCCTCGACGGCCGCATGCGCATCGATTCGGGGGGACTCGACGTGCCCTCGCTCAACGTGTCGTGGGACGGGATCGCGGGGCGGTTGCGGCTGGGTGGTGACACGATCTACGTCGATACGCTCGGCGTCCGGAGCGGCGAGCGCGGCCACGCCGACCTGGTCGGGTTCGTGCGGCTCGAGCGGCTGTCGCGTCCGATCCTCTCGCTCGACATCACGGCGACCGACTTCACGGCGCTCGAAGTCCGCAACAACGTGAGCGTCACGGCGACCGCGCGTCTGGCGCTGCGCGGGCCGGTGTTCGGCGCGACGCTCACCGGTCAGGGCACCGTCACCAATGGCGTTCTCTACTTCGCCGACCTCGTGGAGAAGCGGATCATCGATCTCGACTCTCCCGACCCCGAGCTGGCCGGACTGATCGACACGTCGCTCGCGGCCGTGATCCGGCGCCAGGGGCTGGGCCCAACCTTCCACAACGTCTTTCTCGACAGCCTGTGGATCCGCGATCTGCAGCTCAACATGGGCAGCAGTGTGTGGCTGCGCTCCAACGAGGCCAACATCCAGCTGAGCGGCCGGATGACGGTCAACAAGATCAACCGGACCTACCGGCTCACCGGGACGCTGCTCGCCCCGCGCGGTACGTATCGCATGCAGGTCGGCCCGGTGACGCGCGAGTTCCTCGTGACCAGCGGAACGGTCAACTACTTCGGGACGCCCGATCTCGATGCCGGGTTGGACATCGAGGCCGAGCACGTGGTGCATCCGGCACAGGTAGCCGGCCAACAGACCAACACCGCGACCAGCCGCTGCTCGCCCAATGGGGACGTCGTCGTGGTCGCGCACATCGGGGGGTCGCTGCTCGTGCCGCGCCTCACGCTCAGCACCAAAGACTGTACCATGCCGCAGACCGACATCATTTCCTACCTGATGTTCGGGCAGCCGAGCGCCGACATCGCGAGCGGCGATCAGACGACCGCCGCACAGGCGCGCAAGGCGCTGCTGGTCAGCACGGCCGCGAGCGTGGCGGCTGGCGAGATCGAGCGCAGCGTCGTGTCCGACCTGGGGATTCCGCTCGACTACGTCGAGATTCGGCCCGGCGATCCCGACAACCCCTTCCAGGGGGCGACGTTCGCGGTCGGCAAGCAGATCGGTGCGCGGACGTTCTTCATCGTGCGCGCGCGGGTGTGCCCCAACACGGTGGGCACGGCCGTCGGCGCCAGCCTGCAGTTCCGCTTCAGCCCCGAATGGCGCACCGAGGCGAGCGTCGAGACGGTGGGGCAGTGCAGCTCGACCATCAACACGTTGCAGCGGCAGGTGGGTGCCGATCTCTTCTGGGAACGGCGCTACTGACGTGACCCGCGTGCTGTTGATCTCGAACCCGGTGGCGGCCCGCACCGACGTGCGGGCTATCGCCGCCGTGCGGGACGTGCTGCAGGGCGGCGGCTGGACGGTCGAGCTCGCCGTCACGACGATGGCGGGTGACGCGCGCCGCCTCGCCCAGCGGGGCCGCGACGAGGGATTCGACGCGGTGCTCTCATACGGCGGTGACGGGACGGCGATGCAGATCGCGGGGGCGCTGGCCGGGACCGGGATCCCGCTCGGGCTGCTTCCTGGCGGCACCGGGAACGTGCTGGCCGGGAACCTGCGGCTGCCGCGCCAGCCGGTAGCGGCGGCGCATGCGATCCTCAAGCACCAGCCGATCACGATC
>DATLVL010000266.1:0-6571 GCA_035577525.1 Gemmatimonadales bacterium
AACTTCGGCAACCGGTGCCAGGCGATGTCGAGCGAGCCCGGGAACCGCACCACCACCTTCGCGCTCGCCGGTCCCTTGATCATCGAATCGACCGCGATCACCGCCTCCTGCCAATCGGGGGCGTGCTCGGTGATGCGCCGGTGCGGCTGAGGCGCGAGCGTGGCGGCGCGAATCGACTCCACCCGCCCCGTCACGATCATGTCGGCGGCGCGCACCCGCTCGGCGAGCGTCGAGTCCGTCACCTGACGCTTGAGCTGCAGATAGGAATCGCGCCGCGCCGCGATCGTGACCTGCGCCGGCAATATGTCATGGGCCACCTCCCGAACCGCGATACCGCGCCCGAACACCCACCCCGTCGTGTAGAACGTCGCCCGGGCGCCGCTCTTGAGCGTGCTATCGAGCGGCTCGACCGTCACTGAGTCCCCCGCCACGAGCCGCAACCCGGCCGGCTTGTCCAAGACGTCGTCCACTCGGACGACCAGCGTCTTCGACGTCGGCGTCACCGCCGCAAACGACGCGGCGCCGACCCGCGTCACCGTCCCTGTGAATACGATATTGGATTGCCGCGCGGTCGCCACTGCGGGCTGCTGCGCGCACGCCGAGTGCGAGGGAACGACCGTCGCCAGGAGCAGCAGAGTGAGTCGTCTCATGGCAGCACCGGTACGCTGAAGTAGAAGGGATCGATCGATACCGCCACCGTCCCGCCGGATCCGTCGCCCAGCGTGTGGGCGGTGAAATCCGCCACTCGTTGGTACACTACCCCCTGCGGGAAGTCGCTGCGATCGGGCGTGTTGTTGGCGGAGAAGACGCCGCGGAACTCCGCCCCCACTGCCACGAGGCCGGTATAGTCGCCTAAGTAAGGAAGGAACTGCGGTGTAGGCGAGTCGGCGGAGCCGGTCGACAGCACGATCAGACTGTCGGTGGTGAACCCGTTCTTGGATCGTTCGAAGCGATTCTCCCACCGGCTGGTGGCCCCGCTGCCGGTGACCTGCTGATAGAGGAAGCCCACTGTGCCGTTGTCCGCCACGGCCACACTCGCGTTCGTGGCATTCGTGATCGTGCGCAGGTCGCTGCTCCAGGTGACGCCACGATCGGTGGAGCGCCGCAGATGGATCGTGTAGATGTCGCCGTTCCCGACCCGGTCGGCCCACGCCAGGTACACCGTCGCGCTGTTGTTGGGATCGACGGCGATCGACAGCGTCGAGCCGATGCGCTCCTGGCCCAGGGTGGAGCCGTTCGAGAATGGAATCGACACGTTGTGGGCGACGATGCGGCCGGGGAGATGATCCCCCGGGTCCACGAGATCGCGAAACTTCGTGCCGCGCGCAGCACCGCTGTCATCGCGCACCACGACGACGTCGCTCGTCGCGACATTGCCCGTGAAGCTGCGCCACCCGAAATAGGCGACGTAGACGGTGTGGTCCGGCGCGACACTGGGCCGAATCGAGGGGCCGTTCTGGCCCGCCGAGCCCGTGCCGCGCCCCTCGATGCGCGACGACGTGAAGGACGTGCCGCCATTGAGCGAGACGTCGACCGTCGCCGTGCGATCGGCGGGCGCGGCATTGAAGTCGTTCATCCCGATGTAGACCCGGTCCGCCGCGCCGACCGTCGCCACGCGCGTGAACGGCTGGTCGACGTTGGCGCGCGACGCCTGGACGGTCATCGTCGTAGTCGACAGGGCGTCGTGCGTGATCAGCTCGTTCAACGAGAGCGAGCCTGTCGATTGCAGGATCCCGGCGAAGAGATCGCCGTTGCCCCCATCGAACGCCTCGGTCATGTCCGCGGTCTGCACGGCGCTCGGCACCGTGGCGCGCAGCACCCACGTCTTCCCGGTGTCCTGTGTGGCGTAGATCGGCGCCGTGGTGCTCGACGGTCCCGCCGGATTCGGCGTGAACACCGAGGCGACCATGATGCCGCGGTTCGTGGGATGGACCGCGAGGAACGGCTCGGCGTCCTGGTTCGTTTCGCCCGAGAGCGTTTCCGGGACCATGTCGACGACCCGGACCCCCGGCTCACCCCCGCCGCTCCCACCCCCACCGCCACACGCCGCCAGCACGAGTCCCAGGAGAACGACCTTGTCCATCTGCATGTGACCGCTCCGTCTCGCCGTTGTTCTAACAGTACTCAGGAGAGACCAGTTGAGACATCAGGCATCAAGAGGACTCAGGCTAGCTTACGGGATGCGTTTGCTGCAGCGAGCATTTCGCTTTACAGCCCTCGTCGCTGCCGTCCTTGCGGGTAGCGCCTCAGCTCAATCCTCACGTCGCGACGTGCAACACGTCCCCGTCATTCTCACCCTCTCCGGCGGCGTCTCGCTCGGCTCTTACGAAGCCGGCGTCAACTGGGGCCTCGTCGAAGTCTTCAAGCAGACCCAGCGCGACTCGCTGCGCAGCGCCTGGAACCTGCCGCGCTACCACCTCAGCGCCGCCACCGGTGCCTCGGCCGGCAACATCAACGCCTTCCTCGCCGCCATCGAATGGTGCCGCACCACGAAACCCACGCCGCCCGACTCGAGTCTCTTCTGGAAGATCTGGGTGCGCACCGGCTTCGATCAGCTGTTCCCGCTGGCGCGCTACAGCCAGAAGGACACGACGCGCGCGCTGTTCTCCAGGCGTTACTTCCACCGCGTGTTGTTCGACACCATCGCCGCCGCGATGCGCGGGCTGCCGGCGTCGGCGCCGCCCGGACCCTGCGCCATCCCGATCGGCGTGACCATCACCCGCGTCGCCCCCGACACGATTCCGATTTCGTCGGGCATCCGCGCCCTGACGCAACGCTACGCCGCCACCGTCACCCTCGCCCGCCGCGGCGATTCACTGCTGTTTCAGGCACCGGACGTCGCGCTGCGCGACAACGGCAAACTCGGCGCCCTCGTGCTGCTCCCCGATTGCAAGGACGTCGTCCGCACGAGCCACGTCTTTCCATTAGTAGAGGCGTCGTCCGCATTCCCCGGTGCCTTCGCGCCGGTGCAGCTCAAATTCCAGGACGGGCCCCACTCCGATTGTGCCGGCAGCGAAAAACACGACTCGGCGCTGTTCTCGGACGGCGGCCTGTTCGACAACAACCCCATCGACCTCGCCGCCGGGCTCTACAACGAAGCGGTCTGGAAGCGTCCCGATCGTGCCGATACGTCCGCAATCATGATCTTTATCGATCCCGACGCATTGCGCGGCCGCCTCGCCACGGTCGCCCGCGCTCGCGCCGACTCGAATCCGCCTCCTGCCACGGGCGGCATCGCGGCGCTGCTCGACCTCTTCGCCGGCGCCGTCCCCGCCGCGCGGCAATACGAGGCCCAGTCGTTCGCGCGGCTCCTGGCCCGGGCACCGAACGTGTTCTCCCGGTCGAACATCAAGATCACCGACCGGCGCTTCGCCCTGATCGGTGAGCAGCTCGGCAACTTCGCTGCGTTCCTGGGGAAGCCGTTCCGCGAGTACGATTTCTATGTCGGCGTCTACGACGCCCTCGCGTTCTTCGCTGCCGAAGGGTGCCCCGCGGCGCAGCCGGCCGATTCGCTCTGCGTCGCGCGGCGGCTCAAGACACTCGTTGAAACAGGCGACCTGGATTTCGGAGACTCGGACACTCTGCCGCGCACGCTGCTACGCAGGCTGTACGCGGCCGAGTACAGTCCTCACCCGCTGTCGACGACCGAGATCCCTGGCCCGATGTCTCCTCGCGCCAAGCTGCTGCTCGGTTTGCTCAACGCCAACCTGCCTGTCTCCGACTCGGAGTTCGACAACTCGCGCTGCACGAGCGGCGACCTGATCGTGATCACGCTGTGCCACAACGGGCTGCGCGAGATGCTCGACCGCTTTGCCACCGACTCGGTACGGGCCGCGCTCGACAGTCTCGCCGATCCGAGAGCGCTGTGCTTCCCCGACGACTGGCTCGTGTCACCGGTGCTGTGCGAGGGAGACCAGGACTTCATCGCCTTCGTGCGCCGCCCCGACCGCTTCCTCGCCGACAAGATGGGCCTGATCCTGCACCAGCTGTGGCGCGTGGAGCGCGCGCGGAAAGAAGCCGGTGAAAAGGACTGGACCGGCCTGGCCACGCTCTCCGAAGTGGTGTTTCAGTCGGGCACCGCGTATCGCTATCGCCGCGGCTTCGAGCCCAACACGTCGTCCGTGCCCAACCACTCGGGCCGCAGCGCCTTCGCCTCCCTCGTGCCCAATTACGTGAGCACCAACATCAACGCCCAGGGTCTCGAATTCGGCTACCGCCCCACCTGGCACCTGAGCAACACCCTCGCCTTCACGTTGAACTACGTCCCGCTGCACTTGATTCAGAACACGCCGAGTTATCGCGATCGCTATTACTGGGCAGCGGGGCCGGTGTTGCACTGGAAGGAGTCGAGCCCGGCGTTCTCGGGGATCGAGACCGGCGTCGAGGTCCTGGCCCGTTGGAAGCAACCACCGTTCGGCACGGACGCCGGTCGTGTGTTTGCGTTCCCCGTCACGTTCTACATGCTCGCCGACAAGCTGCGCATCAACGTGCGGCTGATGCCGGGCAACAAGACGGCGGTGAATGACGGCGGCGAGGTGGCGGTGAGCGTCGGGCTCTCGGATCTCAACGGGCTCGTGTACTGGATGTTCCGGAAGTAGTTGGGTCGCGGCGATTCCAACCGCGACCCGCCCTTCGTCTACGGCATCATATCCATACCCGCTGGTCCTCCTGACTCACGTCCGGGAGTTTTTCATGGCCAACCGCCTGGTCCGCCTCGCCGTCTTCGCCTCCCTCGTGCTCCCCGCCACCGCCCGTGCCCAAGCCGACTCCGGCGTCCCGATCCCGCGCGCGATCTCCTACCGTTTCGCGTCCCGCGTGCTCGGCGAGTCGCGTATCGTCGACGTCGCTCTGCCGGTAGGATACGAGCGGGACTCGGCCGCGCACTACCCGGTACTCATCGTCCTGGACGGCGAGTTCGAGCACGAGATCGCCGCCAGCATCACGCGCTTCTATGCGTCGATGTCCCAGCTACCGCCGCTGATCGTCGTCGGCATCCGTAACACCGACCGCAATCACGATCTAACGCCGGCGCCGAACGCCGGGTTCGCCACGCCGCCCGAGGTGCAGCGCCCCGGCGGGGCCGACGCCTTCCTTTCCTTTATGTCGGATGAACTGGTGCCGTGGATCGACCACTCCTACCGCACCGCGCCGCTGCGCGTGCTCGTCGGCCACTCCCTCGGCGGCCTGTTCGCGCTCCACACCATCGCCCATCGTCCCGAGCTCTTCACCGGCTTCCTTATTATGGAGCCGTCGGCGTGGTGGAACGACGGCGCCGAATGGCGCGCCGCGCAAGCGAGCCTGGGAACGCCCGCGGCGCGCCGAGCTCGCGTGATGCTCGTCAATACCGAGCGCATGGGTGTCGATACGATGGCATGGGGTGGCACGCGTCCCATGGTTCGCCACCTCTCGACCGCGGGCGAAACGCACGCGAGCATGGCGGCGGCCGGCATGATGCTCGGCCTGAAGACGATGTTCGCGGATTTCCAGCCCAGCGACTGGCGCCCCGGAACGCAGCCGATCGCGATGCTCGAGCGCTACGACTCGCTCGCCGCCCGCGTCGGGTATGCCCCTCCCATCCCGGCCGATGCGTACGACGAGGTGGTGCGCATGTCGATCGACTCGCGCCAATTCGACGACGCCGCCCGGGCGTTGGATCGCTGGGAGCACACCCTCGGTCCTTCTACGGAGTCGCGCGAGTATCGGGGGCGTCTCGCGCAGCAGCGCGCCGCGCCCGCACCGGCGAGCTTCATCCCGCTCGAGTTCCCGGCGCGCCGGCCCACGGCGCGCGAAGCGGCGCAGTTCGTCGGCCGCTGGGTGAGCGTCGCGCAGGCCGATACGCACGAGGTGACCATTCGCGTCGCGGGCGACACGATCGTAGTGCACGATCGCTTACAGTTCCCCAATGGCGATTGGTTCGAAGCCGACGATCCCGTCGTCCAGGTGACCACGGGCGGCACGCTCGAGTGGGGCCTGCCGTTCTTCCGTGGCCTCGCCGCGCTCCTCGTGCTGAAGGGCAAGATCCAGCCCGATGGGACGCTGATCGTCACGCGAGAGTCGCGCGGCTGGGTGCCGCGCGGGCCCGGGGGCGAGCTCACCCGGACGGAAAGGTTCAGGAAAGTCGTGGCTCCCTAGTTTTAGTCCTCACCCCCTGTCCCCCTCTCCCTCCGGGAGAGGGGGCACGAAATCTCGAGTTTTCTGCGTGATGGTTCCCGCACTTGCACTTGGTCCCCCCTCTCCCGAAGGGAGAGGGGGTTAGGGGGGTGAGGACAAACGAGAGAGGGCGACGGGGGGGAGGCCTGAGAGCGCGAGCCTGTCGTTTCGTGGCGCGCGTGCATCGGTCCGCGCCCTAGCTAATCACCGCGTTCCGGCGCAGTTTTGTTCGGCAATCTCTACATCCCAGCAAACCATGAAGGAGTAGCTGCGTGGCTCTCCGGCGCACGTGCGTCATCGGGCTCGTTGTGTCCGCGTCAACACTCGCGGCCCAGGCGACCCCCGCCAAGCCCGCTTGTGATTCTGGGCTGGTGCAGCTCGCGGCCCCTGTGAACGGCTACCAGGCCCGCGGCGATCGCTG
>DATLVL010000267.1:0-2349 GCA_035577525.1 Gemmatimonadales bacterium
GGTGTGCTGGAAGGCGAACCCGGATCCGCGCAGCACGATGCCGAGCGCCGCGAGGCTGAGCGGGATGAAGAGCGTGGAGAAGATCGACTCGAACGCCGTGGGGAACCCGGTCCAGAGCACGACCAGCGTGAAGATCAGCCACACGTGGTTTGCCTCCCAGACGGGACCGATCGCCCAGTCGATCAGGGCGCGGGGCCGCCGGCCGCCGTCGCCCCCACCCGCGAGCAGGCTCCACAGCCCCGCGCCGAAGTCCGCGCCCCCGAAGACGGCGTACATCGTCGCGCCGACCAGGAGGACGCCGGCGACGGCGTCGGCCTCGCTCATGTGGACGTCCCCGCCGCCCCGGGAATCGGCCCCGATTCGGGGCCGTACGGCACGTCGTCCGGCTCCTGGTCGTCTTGCCGCCAGCGCCGCGACATCGCGCGGAGAGAGATGATCAGGGTCGCGCCGAGCGCGACGTAGAGCCCGACGATCAGGCCGAACGTGATCCAGATGCCGCCCGCCTGCGTGACGGCGTCCGAGGTGCGCATCACGTTGTAGACGATCCACGGCTGGCGGCCCACCTCGGTCACGATCCAGCCACACTCGAGGGCGATCACCGCCGCGACGCCCGACACGGCGGTCGCGCGCAGGAACCAGCGGGACTGCGGGAAGTCGCGCTTGCGCCACCACCCGATCCCCAGCCAGAGCGCGAGCAGGATCAGCACCGAGCAGATCCCGACCATGGAGTCGAACGCCCAGTGCAGCATCGTGTTGGCGGGCGGACGGTCGTCGGGCGGAACGGAGTCGAGCCCGGTCACCTGCGTGCTCGTGCTCCAACCGACGAGGAACGAGTCGAAGCCCGGGATCCCGATCCCGCCCTTGACCCCGCTCGACGTGCACCGCCCGAAGATGTACTCGGTGACGTCCGTCGAGGTCTGCTGCACGCACTCCATGCCGGCGAACTTGATGGGCTGGTCGTGGGCGATCGCCCGGGCGGCCGTGTCGCCGACCGCGAACTGGATCGGCGTGGCGATGCACGCGACGGTCAGCGGAATCAGCAGGCCGAGCCGGTGCACGCGGTCGCGCCGGCCGCGCAGCATCCCCGTCGCGTAGATCCCGGCGAGCAGGAAGCCCGTCACCAGGTACGCCGCCAGGATCATGTGCGGCACCTCGTACGGGACCGCCGGATTGAAGATCACCTTCCACGGGTCCACCGAGGTGACGGTGCCGGACGTCGGCGAGAACCCCTGCGGCTGGTTCATCCACGAGTTCACGGCGACGACCGAGAACGCCCCGCCCAGGCCCGTGATCACGACCGGGACGCCCGCCCAGAAGTGCGCCCACGGCGACAGGTATTTCCAGCCGAAGATGTAGACGGCGATGAAGATCGCCTCGAGGAAGAAGAAGATGCCCTCGATCGCGAACAGCACCCCGAACACCGAGCCGAACCGGCCGGTGAACCCCGGCCAGAGGAGCCCGAACTCGAACGAGAGCACCGTCCCGGTCACCGCGCCGACCGCGAACGTCACCGCCACCGCCTTCGACCAGCGCCGTGCGAGCCGCAACGCGTCGGGGTCGTCGTGGCGCAGGCCCCGGTAGTTCGCGATCAGCATCATCGCGGGGAGCGCCACGCCGAGCGACGCCAGGATGATGTGGAACCCCAGCGTGAACGCCATCTGGCTCCGCGCCGCGCCGAGGTTCGAGGCAAGAGTGAGCATCGCCCGCTAGGAGCGTTCCACCGTGATCCGACCGGTGCGCTGGTGAGTCGTCGCCGCGCCGGCCCAGTCCACGACGGCCTTGGCGCGATCCTCGTTCGTGGGCAGCAGCGCGAGGTGCACGGCTCCCCAGGCGGCCTGCGCCTTGAAGCCGGTCATCGTCCGACCGCCGAGCATCTGGACGACCGCGGCGCCACGGCCGATCGTCGCCATCGTCCCCTTGTCCTTGTACTTGAACGGCTTCGGTTCCTTGCCCGCGATCCTGTCGGCGATCGTCCGGCCCGCATGCTCTCCGGACTGCAGCGCCACCGAGCCGAGCTGCGGCAGCATCTGCTCGGTCTTCGAGTCCGTGATCGCCGCGACGTCGCCGACGACGAAGACCTCCGGATGACCGGGCAGCGTGAGATCCGGCCCGACCCCGATCCGATTACCGCGCTGAAGCTCGAGCCCGAGCGACTGGGCGAGCGGGTTCCCCTGCAGGCCGGCGCCCCAGACGAGGGTGTGCGCCTTGAGCGTCTCCCCCGACTTCAGCGTCACGGTCGTCGGCGTCACCGACGCGACGACCTCTCCCGTCTTCACCTCCACGCCCCGCTTCGTGAGCGCCTGCTCGGCGTAGTCGCGCAGCTTCGGCTTGAACATCCCGAAAAGCTCC
>DATLVL010000268.1:0-2643 GCA_035577525.1 Gemmatimonadales bacterium
CTGCGAATGAACAGTCCTGCCGCCACGAGCGCGACCATCGAGAGCGCGAGCTGGGTCACCACGAGCGCGCCGCGCAGCCGCGAGCGGCTGATCCCGCGTCCCACCGATTCGTCCTTCAGCGCGGGAATGAGGTCGGGACGCGAAGCACGCAGCGCCGGCACGAGACCGAACGCGAGCACCGTCCCGAGCGTGATTGCCGCGGCGAATGCCAGCACGCGAGCATTCACGGCCAGGTCGAGCGCAATCGGGACCGGCGCCGACCTGGGGATGAACTCCGCGAACAACCCCTTGCTCCAGCTCGCAATCGCGATCCCGAGGGCGCCGCCCCCCGCGGCGAGCAACAGACTCTCGAGCAGGAGCTCGCGGATGAGGCGGCTGCGGCGCGCGCCCAGCGCGATGCGGATCCCGATCTCCTTGACGCGGCCCGCCGCGCGGGTGAGCAGCAGGTTGGCGACGTTGGCGCAGGCGATCAGCAGCACGATGCCGGTGATCCCGAGGAGGGCGAGGAACGCCGGGCGGAACCAGACCACCGGCGGCGTCGAGCCGAATCCGTCGGCGGTGGCGGAGAGCTGACGGTCTTCCTGGTAGGTGCCCGCGAGCCGTGCCTCGATCATGCGGACGTCGCCGCGCGCGTCGGCGAGCGTGACTCCAGGGCGGAGCCGGGCGAAAGCCTCGATCCACTGGCTCGACCGTGCACCGAGCCGGTCTCCGGGGCCGGCGAGGGCCGCCTGCATCGTGAGCGGAGCCCAGAAATCGAACGCCAGCCCGGCGAAGTTCCCGCTAAAGCGCGGGGGCGCCACGCCAACGACCGTGAACGGCTGCCCGTTGAACAGCACGCTCCGGCCGACCACGCCGGAGTCGCCGCCGAAGCGGCGGCGCCAGTATCCGTAGGACAGCACCACCACCGCGTGCGCGCCGGGGGCGGAGTCCTCCGCCGCAACGAACACGCGTCCCAGCATCGGGCGCACCTCGAGCACGTCGAAGTAGTTCGCCGTAACGATCAGGCCGAAGGCGCGCTCGGCCTGTCCCGTCGTGCGCACGCTCGCCTGGATGAAGTCGTAGCCGGCGATGCCGGTGAACGCGTGTGCCTGAGCGCGCCAATCCTGCAGGTCGGGGTAGGAGACACTCCACACGGCACCCTGCGGCCCGAGCGTATGCAGCTGGACGATGCGATCGACACTGGGAACTGCGGGGAGCGGGTGGAGCACGAGGCCGTCGAGCCACGTGAAGATCGTCGCGTTCGCCCCGATCGCGAGCGCGATCGACAGCAGCGCCACCAGCGTGACTCCGAGGTCGCGGCGCAGCACGCGGAAGGCGTGGCGCAGGTCCCGCGCGAGCGTCTCCATCACTCACCAGTTCCACAGGTGTGGGGATGGTCGGGATGGTCGGGCGGATCGTCCAGCGTGCTGGGCCCGATCCAGCGCAATACGTCTCCCGAGCCGCGGCGGAAGTCGATGTAGTCCATCCACGACACCGCGCGGTGCGGCGCCGGAGGGACGACGTGCACGGCCCGGACGGCGCGCCGCTCGGCGCGCGGCGCGGGCAGATGTGGCGCAGGGCCGTTTTGCAGACTCAGGCCGAGCGACATCGCGGCGGCAACCGTGAACGCGGGGTGGCCGCTGAGGCTTTGCAGTGCTGAACGGAGATCCTGGAGCAGGGTGTCCATGGTCGATTCTCCGGAAACGGCGTTCTATCGGTTTTCGGTAACTGCTCTGCACGACGGATTACCGATGACCGACTACGACTCACTCATACCGCAGTGCCACCATCGGATCCACACGCGTCGCCCGGCGCGCGGGCAGATAGCTCGCGAGCAGGGCGATGCAGGTCAGAATCGTTGCCACCGCGAGCAGCACCAGCGGATTGTGCGGCGACACGCCGTACAACAGCGACGCGATCGCCCGTCCCGTGGCGAGAGCGCCGACCACGCCCAACGCCACAGCGGCGAGCGTGAGCTGGACGCCCTGGCGCAGTACGAGGCCCAGCACTCTGCGCCGTCCCGCGCCGAGGGCGATGCGAATACCCAACTCTTGTGTGCGCTGCGACACGCCGTAGCTCAGGACGCCGTACAAACCGATCGCCGCGAGCAGTACGCCCAGGGCGCCGAACAGCGTGAACAGCGAGGATCCGAGCCGCCACGGCCGCAGCTGGTCGGCGAACAGCTCGGGCATCGGATCGATGTTGGGATAGGGAAGGTCCGGCGAGCTGGCCTGGATCTCTCGTCGGACGGCGCCGGTAAGCTGTGCGGCGGGGCCAGCGGTGCGAATCATGAGGGAGCTCACCCCATCCGACAGCAGCGAATCGGACTGAGCCAACGGGACGAAGAGCTGGATGACCAGCTCGTCGATCACCGACTCCCTGCGCGCATCCTCTACGACACCCACGACCGTGAACGGCGCAGGATAGCTGCCGAGCTTCATCGTCTTTCCGACGGGGTCGTCGCCCGGCCAAACGAGGCGCGCCATGGACTCGTTGACGATGACGACATTCGCCGCTCCGGCGACATCGCCCTCCGTGAACGCTCGCCCGCGCCGCATGGCACTCCCCATCGTGCGGAAATAATCCGGTGTCACCGCCGATACGTATGGTCCACCCGTCTTGACCTGGCGGATCGAGTCGCGGCCGGGGACCGTGACGGACATT
>DATLVL010000269.1:0-7040 GCA_035577525.1 Gemmatimonadales bacterium
GACGAGCTTCGACTACCTGAGCACGCTCGAGTTCTAGTCAGCGGCGCTGCGCCGTGCGCAGTCCCAGCACTCCGTTGATCCAGCGGACCAGCGGGAGCAGGACCGTGAAGTCCGCCACCAGCAGCGCGACCAGTTTCCCGCCGACCGCCTGACGATCCGTCAGGCGGCGGCCGGAAACGAACGACTGAAACCTGAGCCACTCCGCCGCGGGGTGGTCAGGCGCGTAGCCGCGTGGCACCCGCTTCAGCTGCGCTTCGTCGTCCACACCGCCGAAGCGGCGCCGCAGCTTCGGGTCCCCCGCGATCTTCTCGAACGCCCTGGGGTCGTCCGCGATCGCCTCGCGGATCTTCGCCAGCGCGTCTTTCGGCGGCATCCACATCCCACCGCCGGTGAACGAATCGCCGGGCGCGATCTGGAAGTAGAATCCCGCTCCGCCCCCTTCGGCCTCCCGCCCCACACCACGGCTGCCGTCGCGATGATAGAACCAGCACGAAGCGTGCGTCTTGTAGGGCGACTTGTCGGCCGAGAAGCGAATGTCCCGATAGATGCGGAACATTGAGCGTTTGGGGTCGCCGACGATCTCCGGCGCGAACCGCGCCAGCCGCACATCCATCTCCTCGATCAGCGCCAACATCGGCGCCTTGACCGACGCTTCGTAGTCGTCGCGGTGCGCCTCGAACCAGGGCTTGTTGTTGTGTGCCGCGAGGCCACGCAGGAAGCGCAACGTCGCGGGAGAAAAGCTCATGGCGCCCCCTTCTTCGGATACGATGGAGCCGGAGGCACGGGCAGCGGATGATCGCGGATCTGCTTCTGTAAGTAGACGACTGCCGCCTGCAGCTGCGCGTCGGAGCCGCCGAACGTGGCATGCGGCAGGTTGTCGACCACGGTGTCCGGGTCCACACCGTGGCCCTCGATGAGCCAGCGGCCTTCGGGACCATAGACGCCGAACTCGGCGGCGGTCGCGATCCCCCGGTCCACCAGGAAATTGCTCGACGAGAGCCAGATCTCACCACCCCAGGTGCGCGTCCCGATTACGCGCCCCAGTCCCAGCCGGCGGAATCCTTCGGTGAACGCTTCGCCGTCAGACGCCGTCCAGGCGTCGCACAACACGACGAGGTGCCCGCGGAACGCCCACTGCATGTTCCAGTAGGGATTCCCCACGCGCGGCTGCCAGTAGAACCACGCCTTCCGCAACAGCTTCTCCAGCACCCAGCTGTCGATGTTGCCACCGGAGTTGTGGCGCACGTCGATGATCAGGCCGGCACGGTCGAAGACGGGATAGAAGTCGCGCGCCCAGCGGGCGATGTCCGACGAGGTCATCGCGCGCAGATGCACGTAGCCGATCTGGCCGGCGCCCGCCGAGTCGACGATGGTGCGGCGGCCCACCTCCCAGTCGTCGTAGCGCAGATTGCGCGCCTGCTGTCCGTTGATCGGTGTCACGATCACGTCGCGCGCTCTGCCGCCGCCCGCCGGGGCGACGTGCAGCAGCACCTGCTTCCCGGCCGTTCCCTCGAGCAGCGCGGCGGGAGTGGATACCGCCGCCGTGGAAGTGCCGTTGATCTGCTGGATTACCTCACCCTCGTGCACCCCGGCCGAGGCTTGGGCGAGCGGGGCGAGTGCCGTCGGGTAGTCGGGATCGCCGCGGTAGATGTGGCTGACACGCCATCCACCGGCCGCCGAATCGCGCGTCAGCTCGGCGCCGAGCGACGCCGTCAGCACCTGGTCGCCTCCCTGCCGCAGATCCCCGCCGTACACGAAGATGTGCAGCGCCGACAGCTCGCTCACCATCTGCGCCAGGAGATCCGACAAGTCGTTGCGATCGGCGATGCGCTCGACCAGCGGCCGGTACTTGGTGCGGATCGCCGGCCAGTCGAGCCCGTGCAGGTGCGGATCGTAGAAGTAGTCGCGCTCGAGGCGCCAGGCCTCGTCGAACATCTGGCGCCACTCCTCGCGCGGATCGAGTGGGAACGTCCACCCGCTGAGATTCACTGCCGCCTTGTCGAGATTGGCGCTCGGCCCACTCGACGCGTCGATCACGTCCAGCGCATTGCCCTTGCGGACCAGCAGCTTCTTGCCGTCGCCCGACAGCTCGTAGCCCTTGACGTCGTCCACCAGCGTCTTCGGCGTCACATCGGTGTTGCCGATGTCGAGCGCCTGCAGCGCCGCCGGGCGATCGACCGTGGTCTGGCGCGTGAGCCAGAAGAGCCGCGTGCCGTTCGCCGACAGCGCTTCGTAATTCCCGGCGGGGATCGGGACTTCCATCAGGCGTTGCGCGATGCCATCGAGGACGATCCCCGGCGCTGCTGGCGTCGCCGGCGCGCCGCTCTTCGCGGGCGTACCCGGCTTCTTTGTCGTGTCGGCCGGCGTCGGGGATTGCAGCTCGTCCGACGGCTGGAACGGAAAGCGCAGTCCCGGCTGCAGCGCGAGCGCGTAGATCTTCGTCTGGCGGTCGAAGAACGGCTCGGGCTGGCGCGGCCCCCACGGCGCCCCGACGAGCGACTGGAACGTCCGATAGGACAGGAAGTACAGCCATTTTCCGTCGGGCGTGAATGCGGGACTGTAGCCGTCGGAACGATCGGTCGTCAGCGCTGTGCGGCGCGCGTCCTGCACGCCGTAGAGCCAGATGCGTCCGAACGTGACGGCCGGCCGGACGTACGCCAGGTACTTCGAGTCCGGCGACCAGGCGAGGTCGGCGAAGTCGCCGTCCGGCGTAGAATCGATCGCCACCGCGGTGCGGCGGTCGAAGCGGTACAGCCACAGCACCTGATTCTTGTCGTAGTACGCGAGCCACTGGCCATCGGGCGAGGGGACGCCGTCCCAGCGCAGCACATGGGCATCGCGGGTCAGCTGGTCGGGATCCCCCACGCCGTTCGCCGCGAGGCGCCACCACTCCGTTTCACCGCTGCGATCCGACAGCGCGAGCACCGTTTTCCCATCGGAGGAAAACCGTGCCTGTCGATAGCGCACCTGCGCGCCCGAGCTTTGTGTGACGTCGACGAGCCGTCCACCCGCCTGTCCCGTCGGCGCGACGAACACCTGTCCGCGTGCCGTGAGCACCACCCGCGACGCGTCCGGCGACAGATGCGCGGTGGTGAGGTAGTCCATCGGGTTGGTCACCCAGCGCACGCGCCGTTGATCGAAATCAGTGGCGAGACGGATATCGAGCGTCGTATCGCTGGCCGTCGCGACGTCGTAGCGGTGCAGGTCGGCGCCGAGCTGATAGACGATGCGGCCCTCGTCGAGCGCCGGCGTCAACACGTCCCAACCGCGGTGGTGGGTGAGCTGCTTCAGGTCATGGCCCGACTCATCCATCGACCAGAGGTTGATCGTGCCGTC
The DNA here is from genome assembly GCA_035577525.1 of Gemmatimonadales bacterium. Classification (GTDB taxonomy): domain Bacteria; phylum Gemmatimonadota; class Gemmatimonadetes; order Gemmatimonadales; family GWC2-71-9; genus DASTHG01. The sequence continues at coordinate 3,337 of DATLVL010000269.1, forward strand.
CCGGTCGGAAGCGAAATAGATCCGGTTGTGCCACCACATTGGCGTCCGGCTCGTCCCGGCGTAGTCGGCGGTGAGCGGGACCGCTTCGGCCGCTCCGCCGGCGTACTTCCAGATGTTCTGCGCCGTCCCGCCCTGGTAGCGCTTGGTGTGACTCCCTTGAAACGCGTAGCGCGTGAAGTAGAGGGTGCGTCCCCCCGGGTCGTAGGATCCGTCGCTCGCTTCGGCGAGCGGCAGCAGCTCGCGGCGGTTGCTGCGCGGATCGAGTGTGGCGAGCTGCCAGGAGGGGAGGGTAGAAGACCCGGGCGTCGTGTAGAGGATGCGGCCGTCGGGTGTCCAGCCGACCGCCAGTGCGGGGGCTCCCTCCCAGGTGCGCCGAGTCGGCAGGCCGCCGCCGATCGGCATTGTGTACACCTCGGTCGGCCCCTCGTAGTTCGCCGAAAACGCGATCGTCGCTCCGTCGGGCGAGATCGCGGCGTGCGATTCCTCGCCGAGATGCGACGTCAGGCGGCGCGCCACTCCCCCCTGCAGTGGCACGGTCCAGAGATCGCCCTCAGCCGTAAAGACGATCGTCTCGCCATGGATCGCGGGCGAGCGGTAGTAGCCAAGCGTTCCGGGATCCTGGTGCTTCGCGGTAACGGATCCGAGAGACACAAACAACACGACGAGCGCGGACATTCTCTTGGGCATGTGTAGCTCCTTTACGAGAAGGCGAATGTCCAATGTCCAATACTCAGTGCTCAATGTCCACGTGTCTTTCATGGCAGCTAGCGTGTTTTCGCTCTGCCCGTTTTCTTGATGGTCGACTTGGTGGTTAGCGCGGGCGCCGCCGACGCGGGGCTCGCCGCGCGGGTCGAGGAGCTGCGCCGCCGAGTCGAGGGGTGACGGCAAACGGAGCGAGGGGCCGGACAGCACCCCGCCGCTCCGTCAGACGCGCCGGAGGGGGCGCGCGAGGTACAGGATAGCGGCGAACGGTCATGTGGCGATCAACAGGCGGCGGTGCTAATTTCTGGTGCCTTTCGCACCGACTTCTCGGGGGTTCAAGCGCCGCCGTGCCGCCACAACGACGACACCTCATCCTCTTCTGCACCCTCGTCGGCCTCGCGTCGATAGCGGCGTGCGCAGGACCATTTCCCCAGTCCACCCTTTCGCCGACGTCGGATTTCGGCCATTCGATCGACCACCTGTTTCGAGGCATCTTTTGGTGGGCGGTCGGGGTGTTCGTGGTGGTGGAGGGAATCCTGCTCTACTCGATCTTCCGGTTCCGTTATCGGGAGGGGGCCCCGGCGCCCACCCAGCACCACGGGCACACGACGCTCGAGATCGCCTGGACGCTGGCCCCGGCCCTGATCCTCGTCTTCATCGCGGTACCGACGGTGCGGACCATCTTCGAGACCGATACCGCACCCCCGGGTGCGCTGCGGGTCGAGGTGACCGGGCACCAGTGGTGGTGGGAGTACCATTACCCCGATCTCGGTATCGTGACGGCCAACGAGCTCCACGTTCCCGTCGGGAAGCCGATTTCAGTCGACATCACCTCCGCCGACGTGATCCACGCCTGGTGGACGCCGAAGCTGGGCGGGAAGCGGGACGCGATCCCCAATCACCACAACAAGATCTTCTTCACCGCCGATTCGGTCGGTGAGTTCATGGGGCAGTGCGTGGAGTACTGCGGCGCGTCCCACGCCAACATGCGGTTGCGCACGTTCGTCGACACCGATTCCGGATTCCAGGCCTGGGTCGCGAACCAGAAAGCCGTTCCGGCCGTCCCCGCCAAGGGCAGCCCGGAGGAAGCGGGCCGGGCGGCGTTCATGAAGTACGGATGTATCGGCTGTCATACCGTCGCGGGCTATTCCAACGGGCCGATCGGGCCCAACCTGACCCACGTGGCGAGCCGCACAATGATCGCCGGCGACATCATGATGAACACCGAGCAGCACTTGCGCGACTGGCTCGGCAATCCCCCGGAGATGAAGCCAGGGTCGATCATGCCCAACCTGCACGTCAGCCAGCCCGATCTCAGCGCGTTGATCGCCTACCTGCAGAGCCTCAAATGAGCGAAGCCACCGGACTGAAGAGCTGGCTCACGACCACCGATCATAAACGGATCGGGAAGCTGTACTTCTGGACGGCGTTCGTCATGTTCCTGATCGGTGGGTTCGAGGCGGAGCTGATCCGCATCCAGCTCGCCAAGCCTGAGAACAGCTTCATCAGCGCCGACACGTACAACCAGCTGTTCACGATGCACGGCACGACGATGGTGTTCATGGCGCTGATGCCGCTCGCCGCCGCCTTCTTCAATTACATCGTGCCGCTGCAGATCGGCGCGCGCGACGTCGCCTTCCCGCGCCTCAACGCGTTCAGCTACTGGGTGTTCCTGCTCGGCACGATGTTCATGAACGCGAGCTGGCTCTTGCCGCACCACCCGGCGCCCGATGGCGGGTGGTTCGGGTACGCCACGCTCACCGAAAAGCAGTTCAACCCGGGCCCCAATATCGACTTCTGGCTGCTCGGCCTGCAGATCCTCGGCATCGCGTCGCTCGCTGCCGGGTTCAACTTTATCGTGACGATCCTCAACCTGCGGGCGCCCGGGATGAAGATGATGCGCCTGCCGGTGTTCTCCTGGATGACGCTCGTTACTTCGTTCCTCATGATCACGGCGTTTCCGGTGATCACCGTGGCGCTCGTGTTCCTGATGTTCGATCGCGTCTTCGGCACGCATTTCTACATCCCCTCGGCGGGCGGCGACCCCGTGCTGTGGCAGCATCTGTTCTGGCTGTTCGGGCACCCCGAGGTCTACATCCTGATTCTCCCGGCGATGGGCGTCGTGTCGGAAGTCCTGCCGACCTTCGCCCGCAAGCCGCTGTTCGGCTACACGGTGGTGGTGTATTCCGGCGTGCTCATCGGCTTCATGGGGTGGGGGGTGTGGAGCCACCACATGTTCTCCGTGGGCCTGGGGCCGATCGCCGACTCGGTGTTCGCGCTCACGACCATGCTGATCGCCATTCCTACGGGCGTGAAGATCTTCAACTGGCTGGCGACGCTGTGGGGCGGTCAGATCAGGCTGACGACGGCGATGTGCTTCGCGCTGGGGTTCATCGGGCTGTTCACGATCGGTGGTCTCTCGGGCGTGACCCATGCGTCGCCGCCCGCCGACCTGCAGCAGACGGACACCTATTACGTGGTGGCGCATTTCCACTACGTGCTGTTCGGCGGCACGATGATGGGGCTGTTCGCGGGGATGTACTACTGGTGGCCCAAGATGACGGGCCGCCTGCTGTCCGAGCCGCTCGGCTACGTGCACTTCTGGCTGACGTTCATCGGGATGAACCTGACCTTCTTCCCGATGCACTTCACCGGGCTCCTGGGAATGCCGCGGCGCGTCTACACCTATACGCACGACCTCGGGGTCGACGGCATGAACATGGCCTCGACGATCGGCGCGGTCATTCTCGGGATCGGGATGATCGTGTTCGTCTACAACATGTGGCGCACCCGTACCAAGGGTGCCGTCGCGGGACCGAACCCGTGGGGCGGGGCGACGCTCGAGTGGTCGATTCCGTCGCCGCCGCCGGTACACAACTTCGACGTCATCCCCACGGTGACGAGCCGGCTGCCGCTGTGGGACTCGCCCCCGGCGCCGCAGACGCCGCCGGGGCACATCCACGTTCCCGGCGGGTCGTGGTGGCCGATGGTCGCCGCCGCCG
>DATLVL010000270.1:0-2339 GCA_035577525.1 Gemmatimonadales bacterium
GGCAACGCGCTCAGTGGTGCGCCGGCGATGTCGCTTTGGCGGGTGGCGCGGGGCGCAGGGCCGAATCCGGCGGGACGAACGAGTTCAGCCGCCAGGCATCGACCCGGTACACGTTGTCGGCATCGCCCGTGCGGCGGGCCCAGATGCCGGTGCTGCTCGAGTCGAAGGTCAGCTCGAGAAGTTTCGCCCCGCCGGCCCCGACGAGGGCGAGTGTCCGGCGAGCCGCGGGTTTCTTCCCGGAGTCGGCTTGTGCAGCGCTGCCGAAGCCGCTGGCCGTGAAATTCCGGTACTGTGCCAGCAACCCGGCGACTCTTCCGGAATCCGCGGGTCCACCGGCAGCGAAGCGCCAGCTGGCGCCGCTGCGCCGCAGTCCATACGAGCGCCGCGCGGTGACGTTGACCGCGACCACACTCTCGGGAACGACGGCCCCGATTTGTTTGTCGCGCCACTGGTTCACCTCGCGCCGTGCCAGGTCGACCAGGTTACCGCGCCACAGGAGAATCGAATCGGACCCCTCGCGGCGCACGTAGCCGCTCGACGCCTCCGCGGCCAGGGCGCCGATCACCAGTTTCACTGTTGGCTGGCCGCCGCTCCACACCCGCAGCCAGTAGCCGCTGCTCGAGTCGACACCCATGCGTCGGAACGAGCCGGGGCTCACCGCCGCCAGATCGGGTACCGTGGTGTCGATGAACGCGAGAAACAGCTGTCCCACGGGCTCCTTGCCGGCCCGGTATCCATTCACCGTCCATGCCGTCCCGGCGCGCACCAGCCGCAGCGTGTCCGCCCCATGACGGATCACGATCGAGTCGGTCTGTCCGGCCTTCACGGGAGGCAGCGTCAGGCTGCCGCGAATCACATCCGATTTGTGCGACAGCAGCCGAGCCCCCAGCCAGACGCAGACCAGGAGCATGAGGGCCAGCGCAATGACGCGCAGCTGATTGGCGCTCATGCCGCTGCTCCCGCCGCCCCGGCGGCAAGCGGACGATATGGCTGCCGCGTGAGGCGGCGCCGGCGCATCAGGCGCGCCGCTCCGAACAACACGATGCAGAGCGGGATGCCGATCAGGTTGCCGTAACGCACCGCCACCTTCACGGCGGCATTGGGAAAGACGAGTGGCGGTGGTGTGCGGTCCTTGGAGCGGATCGCGATCAAGGCGTCGTCCTGCGCCAGCCAGTCGATCGCGTTCTCGACGAAGACGATGTTGGCCGCCTGGTTCTGGGCGTAGCTGTCGGTGGCGAAATCGTCATCGCCGATCACGATCAAACGACCTTTCGGAGCAGTAGCCGGAGCGCCGGGCGGCGGGCTGACCGTCACGGCGAAGACCCGCGTCGCGAGGTTGGTGCGGGCGAAATCCTGCTGCGGTGTCAGCATCACCGAGCCCTGCATCACGCCGGCCGCCCGGGTCGAAACGAGCAGCGGCGTGAGGCTGCCCTTCGCCGCGTGCGCGGTGTCGATCGAGCTTGGCCACGGGAGAAACACGCTCGAGATTTCCGCGTTCACCGACGAAGCGCGCGTCGATCCAGCCCGGACGAAGAACGGATACGCCAGCACGGCCTGGCCGTTCTGCGTGGGCAGCCCGACGATGGCGTTGGCGGCGAGATCATAGACGATGTCGGACCGGATCGACACGCCAAACGGCACGAGCAGCGCGTTCCAGGGCACCGACCGGGCCATGGCGAACGGCTGTTGCGGCGTACGGCGCATCCCGCTCGCCATCACGAGCGCGCTGCCGCCGTTGGCGAGAAAGCGCTGCAGCGGCTCGAGCTCAGCCTGTGGGATCGTATCGGGAGCGTTGGTGAGCACCAGCACTTTGACGTCGGCGCCGAGGCCCGTGTCGGAGGGCAAGGCGATGTCGCGCACGGTGTAGCCACGATCGAGCGACGACCGCAGCGTGCCGTACGCGGACCCCTGCTGCTCGTATGGATTGACCGGCGCCCCCACCCACGCGATGGCTGGACGCGTCGTTCGCGTGAGGTCGCGAATGAAGGACGTGAGCCGGTACTCGAGATCATCGGTCTGGCGCACCAGCGGGATTTGGCGCACCTCGTTGGCGTACTGGACCGCGAGCCCGAGGAACCCTTCCTTCACCTGCAGCGAGGACTGTCCCAGCACGTTGAACTGCACCGGCGGGATCCCCAGCGCGGCGGCCTCGCGCGCCGCCGTGCTGTCGCCCGTCGGATCGATCACGACGAGCCGCAACTTGCCGTGCGCGGCGGCGCGATAGTCGCCCAGCAAATCGTCCACGTCCCGTTTGACGGGCGCCACTTCGGGGGGAAGCGTGCTCGACGCGAACAATTTGATCGTGACGAGGTCGGGGAGATGGCCGAGCAGATCCCGGG
>DATLVL010000271.1:0-3693 GCA_035577525.1 Gemmatimonadales bacterium
ACCGGCAAGGCCGCGGCCACGAGCGCCCCGCCGGCGCCGACGGCGAGGGAGGGCCACCCGGATCCGCCCGCGCTGCGCTCCGGCAGCAACAGGGAATCGGGAGGCGTCGCCGGCGCAGCGGGTGCGGTCGCTGCTTGCGCCTGGCGCTCCACGATCAAGGGCACGCGGGCGACGCGATCGCCGCTCGTGGTGCTGCCGATCGTCGTCACGGTGAGGCGATAACGGCCGGCGGCAACGGGAGTCCCCCCTGTCGCTTGGCCATCCCACCCCACCGTGACGCTGTCGCCAACCACGCCGTCGAACAGCTCCCGCACGAGCATGCCGTCTTCGCGCTCGACCCGCACGCGCGCGCGTGTCGCCGTGTCAGAACCGACGAGATTTACGTGCAGCGATTCGGCGCGTGCCGTGAACCTGGTTACCGGCGCGATGCGGACCGCGACCGCGGGCGACGCACGGCGCACCAGGGCGAACAGCTCCGTCACCTGCGGCGGGAAGACCGTCTGGTCGGGCCGGTACTCCGGGTCGAGCGCCACGACGCGGCGAAACGCGGCCCGTGCCGAATCGGTGTGCGTCCGGAACAGCTCTGCGGCGCCGAGGTAGGTGAGCGCCCGCACCTGGTCGCCGGCGAGGAGGCCAGTGCCGCCGGTTGGAGCGAGAGACGCGCGTAACAAACTGACTGCCTGATCGAGGTTGAGATGCTGGTAGGCTTCCACTCCGCGCGCGAGCAGCTGCAGCGCCTGCTGCCCGTGCAGGGGCGGCGTCGCGACCGCAAGCACCAGCGCCAGGACGCCGCAGGGGCGCTTCATTGGGGCGCCTCCTGCAGCACGATATCGGTGAGGCGCAGCGCCTCCCCCGGTGCAAGGGTGATCTCGCGCTCATACCCGACGTAACCGGCATGTTCGACCCGGATGCGATGCGTACCTGGCGCCAGCGGCAGGCCGACGAGCGGCGTGTTGCCGATGGGATTGTCGTCGATCGACACGAGACCCCACGGCACCGCGTTGACGAACACGTGCGCAGGCGCGGTGGAAGCAACCGACGGACGGGCCGCGGGGGGCGCGGCGCGCTTCGGGGCCGGGCGTGCTGCCGCGGGAAGCGGCAGCGGCGCCGATTCGCGGTCCTGGCGTCTCGGCGGCGTGGCCGGAGGCGCCGGCGCGGGCGCGTCCGCGGCCGGCATCGGCACGGGAACGGGCTCGATGGTCGCCCGGGACGATGCGCGCCCGGCGAACCACGTCGTCACGGGCAGCGCCAGTCCCACAATGATCGCGAGCACGATCCACCCGTTCTTGCGCGTGCGGGGCAGCGGCTGCGCTGCGGGATCCGGCTCGATGAAAACGACGGGCCAGGTGGGCGGGCGCTCGGCCTCTGGTGGCCGCTCGGGATTGGGAGCCACCATCTACAGCGGACCGATGTCGAAAGCGGCGCTTTGTCCCGCGGGGGACCCGGTCGCCGAGGCCGCGCGAAGGGTGTAGCCGATGCCGATCTGATCGATGCGCAGATCGGAGAACGTCGCTACGCCGGCCACGGCTGAGACGGCCGTCGTCCCCGACAGCGTGGCGTTCTGGAGCGCGCTACCGTCGTGGCTGATGCTGATGCGTATCAGACCGGTGAACGACCGCAGCGGCTGCCCGGTCGAATCGAGCAGGGCGACCTGCACCGCCGGGGACATCGAGTTCCCGGGCGAGGTCGTGCTCGGCTGCGTCACAAATCCCAGCGTTGTTGGTCCCACACCGGGAGGACCGGAGAACAGAGCCTCGGCGTGGCAGCCGGCGAGCACCGCGCACGTGGTGAGGGCGAGGAACAGGGGCTTCATGTTGCGGGAGCGGTGCAAGGTGCGCACCGCCTCGGCACGTTGCGTCGGGGCGACGTGCGTCTCGGCGGCGAGACGCACGTCGTTGCATCGAGCTACGCGTGCGCCTCCCGCGCGGCCCGGAACGCGGACACCAGACCGGCTTCGGTCAGGTCCAGCTCGGCTGGGCCATGTGCCGCCGACAGGAACGCGGCCTCGAACTGCGCCGGAACCCAGTAGATGCCGGCATCGAGCAGCGCCCCAAAGAAACGCGCGAAGCGCGTCGTGTCGGCCCGCTTCGCACTCTCCCAATCGGTAACTGGTCGATCGGAGAAGAACACCGTCAACATTGTGCCGGCGCGATTCACGACGACCGGAACGCGAGCCGCGCGGGCCGTCGCCTCGATCCGCTGCGCCAGCTCTGCGGCGGTGCGGTCGATCCCCTCCCAGACACCGGGTCGGTGCAGCTGATCGAGCGTCGCGATCCCCGCCGCCATCGCGAGCGGATTGCCGGAGAGGGTGCCCGCCTGATACACGGGCCCCACCGGCGCGACCAGCTCCATGATGTCGCGCCGCCCACCGTACGCGCCGACGGGCAGCCCGCCGCCGATCACCTTGCCGAGCGTAGTCAGATCGGGAGTGATGCCGCGCTGCCCTTGCACGCCGCCGGGATGTACGCGGAATCCCGTCATCACTTCGTCGAAGATCAACAGCGCGCCGTGGTCGCGGGTGATCGCCCGCAGCTGTTCGAGGAAGTCCGCCGCCGGCAGAACGACTCCCATGTTGCCCGCGACCGGCTCGACGATCACGGCGGCGATGTCGCGCGGGAACTCCGCGAACAGCCGCTCCACTCCGGCCACGTCGTTGAATGGAGCCACCAGCGTATCGGCGACAGTTCCCGCGGGGACGCCTGGGGAGTCGGGGAGCCCGAGCGTTGCAACGCCCGAGCCCGCCTGCACGAGCAGCAGATCGGCGTGGCCATGGTAGCAGCCGGCGAACTTCACGATCTTGGCCCGTTCCGTGAACGCGCGCGCGACGCGCAACGCGCTCATCGTCGCCTCGGTTCCCGAGCTCACGAACCGCACCAGCTCGATGCTCGGCACGGAGCGTTGGATGAGCCGGGCGAGATCGAGCTCGAGCGGGCTCGGTGCGCCGAAGCTGGTGCCGCGCGCCGCGGTGCGGCAGATCGCTTCCACCACCGCCGGGTGCGCGTGGCCGAGGATCAGCGGACCCCACGACAGCATGTAATCGACGTAGCGCCGGTCATCCACGTCGACGAGGTACGCGCCGGCGGCTGCGGCGATGAACCGCGGCTCGAGCCCGACGGCGCGAAAGGCGCGGACCGGAGAATCGACGCCTCCGGGGAGCAGGCGTTGCGCCTCACGGAACAGCGCTGCCGAGCCGGCGTGTGCAGCTGCCGCGGAAACCAGCGTCATGCCGCCGCACCGATCTGCGCGATTACGTCTTCCGCGGCGGTCCATCCCGACGCGATGCAGTCCGGAATCCCGACACCCGAGTACGAAGCGCCCGCGAGCGACAACCCGGGGTGGCGCACGAGGAGCTGGGCGATGCGGTCGAGCCGCGCGCGATGTCCGACGACATACTGCGGCATCGACTGCGGCCAGCGGAACACACGCGCTAACGCCGGCGTCGCCGACACCCCCGCGATGCGCGACATCTCGGAACGGGCCAGATGGATCAGCACGTCATCGGGTTGCTCGAGGGTGCGCTCGGCGCCGGCGCGGCCGATGAAGAAACGCACCAGCGTCGCGCCTGTGGGGGCACGGCCCGGAAACTTGTTCGACGTCCACGTCCCGGCCACGATCGCCCCACCCGCCGCGCGCGGCGACAGAAAGCCGTAGCCCGAGAGCGGCCGTCGCAGCGACCCCGGTGCGTAGCCCAGC
>DATLVL010000272.1:0-2341 GCA_035577525.1 Gemmatimonadales bacterium
CGTGGCAAGCACGACCGGCAGCAGCGTCACGCCGACAGCGACGCTGACCAGGGCGATCAGCAAGCCGGCGATCCCGATGCTGCGCAGGGCGGGAATCGGCACCGCGAGCAACGCCAGGAGTGAGATGCCAACGGTGGTCCCGCTGAAGACCACAGCGGAGCCTGCGTGCTGCATCGCATTCAGGACGGCTTGGTCGTTCGTGATACCCGGCTGCTGCCGTTCTTCCCTCCAGCGGACGACAATCAGGAGTGCGTAGTCGATCGCGATCCCTAGGCCGATCAGTGCCACCAGGAACTGCACGATCACCGAAACGCTCGTAACGGTCGCGAGCGGCCAGATCAGGAGAAAGGTCGTCGGGATGGCGACGACCGCCATCAGCAGCGGGATGACCGCGGTGAACGAGCGGAACACGAAGGCGAGCACGAGGAGCGCGCCGAGTGCCGCCAGGAGCGTCCCGATCAACACGCCTGTTCCGGTGCCGCCCGTGTCGTTTCCGGTTGCGCGGAGTGCGTCGAGCCCGGTGACCCGCACGCTCGCCCCTCGGACGGTGACACCGGCCAGTGCCTTCTGTGCGAGCCGCGCTTCCGGCTGTCCCTGGTCGACGCCACCGCGAGCGGGGATCTCGACGAGCGCGAACGTCGTGCGGCCGTCGGCCGAGACGAACGACCGGTCGCCGGTCGAGGCGTAGGACGCGATCCGCGCCTTCGGAAGTGCCTTGCTCACGTGTGCGAGCGCAGCTGCGAGCTCGCTTCTGACGCCAGGGGAGTCAACCGTCGTGCCCTTCGGCAGCTGCACAACGGGGACAAGCGGAGCAACGTCGCCTCCGCTGCCGTAGATCGTGGCGATCTGCTGATTTGCTTCGAAGCCCTCGCGGCCAGGAACACTGAACTGCTGCGAGAGGGACTTCCCGGCCGGGCCGATCGCTGCGAACGCGGCGATCGTGACGACAACCCAGAAGCCGGTGACGAGTCGTTTGTGCCTGAGAGTCCAGCGGGCGAGTGCGGGCATGGCCTGCCCTTCCTTTCGATGACGGGGCACCGTGTGTGCCAGTGGCACCGACGTTCGCTCGCCAGCCGGGCTTCGACAATCGGCCGCAGGGCGATTTCTGGGCCGACCGAAGTCGATGGCTGCACCGACTTCGGTCGGGTGGGCAAGGGGGCGGGCGCGGCCTACGCTGGGCGACGATGAATCGTTTCCGCCTGCTCTTCGCTCCCGAGGAGGACGACGCACCCCCGGCGCAGCGGTCGCGCCGCGACTGGCTCGTCGACTGGGTGATCTTCGTCATCGCGATCGCGGGCGGCGGCGTGGCGCTCGCAAGCAGCATCCAGCACGGATTGCACGGGACACTCCTCGCCGTCGACGTGATCCTCGGCGCGGGAGCCACCCTCGCCCTCTGGTGGCGTCGGCGCTGGCCGGTCGCGCTCGCGCTGGCGATGCTGCCGCTCGGCCTGCTCTCCTCCTCCGCCGGCCCGGCCGGGGTCTTCTTCCTCTACACCGTCGCCGCGTACCGTCGGTGGCAAGCGGCGGTCCTGATCGTGCTCCTTGGGTTCGCCCTGCTGCCCGCCGAGCACGCCGTCCACCCGCAGGGCGACTCGCTCTCCTCGTCCTCGGATCTGTTCTTCGGCGTCCTCTTCGCGGCCGTCGTCGTCGCGTGGGGGATGTTCCGCCGAAGCCGCCGGCAGACGAAGCGCGAGCAGCTCGGCCGCGCCCAGGCCGAGGAGCAGCTGCGCGTCGAGCAGATTCGTCACGCCGAGCGGGAGCGGATCGCCCGCGAGATGCACGACGTCCTCGCGCACCGGATCTCGCTACTGAGCCTGCACGCGGGGGCGCTCGAGTTCCACCCCGACGCACCGCCGGAGGAGATCGCGGGCGCGGTCGCCGTCATTCGCGCGAGCGCGCACCAGGCGCTCGAAGACCTTCGCTCGGTGATCGGCACGCTGCGCGACGGGGCCGACGGCGAAAAGCCGCCGCCGCCTCAGCCGACGCTTACAGCGCTGCCCGGTCTCCTCGACGAGTCGCGCGCGGCCGGGATGCAGCTCCATGCCGATGTCCGCGTCGCCGACTTGGCTGCCGTCCCTGACGGGATCGGGCGGCACGCGCTGAGGATCGTGCAGGAGGCGCTGACAAACGCGCGCAAGCACGCATCGTCAGCGGAGGTCGACCTGCGCGTCGAGGGCGCACCCGGACAGGGGCTCACGATCGAGGTGCGCAACCCGACGCCGGTGGGCGCCGCAGGAGCGAGCAAGATTCCGGGATCGGGCAGCGGACTCGTGGGGCTGGCCGAGCGCGCCGCGCTGACGGGCGGCCGCCTCAATCACGGATTCGATCGGCGCGGCGACTT
>DATLVL010000273.1:0-4378 GCA_035577525.1 Gemmatimonadales bacterium
CCGACCCCGCAGCGCGGCGGCCGGCGCAAGCAGCTGTACCGCGTGACGAACGCCGGTCAGAAAGAGCTGCGCGCGGCCCTCGGCGCGATCCGCCGTATGGCGAGCGGCCTGGACGTAGGGCTCGAGCCGTCATGAACCCGCCCCGCCTCGCGTTGTGGCTCGCCGAGCGCCTGATCGACCAGCGCGTCCGCGAAGCGATCGTCGGCGATCTCGTCGAGCGGTTCCAGGACGGCCCCTCGCACTCGTGGTTCTGGCGCGAGACGCTCTCTGCCATCGCCCGCTTCCCCACCCGCCCCAAGCTGTGGCACTCACATGGAGACGGTATCGTGACCGGACTCGCCGAAGACCTCGGCCGGGCGGCGCGCACGCTGCGACGCGCCCCGGCGTTCACCCTGTTGTGCGCTGTGACACTGGGAACGGGGATCGGTGCGGCAACGGCGATCTTCAGCATCGCCGATCCGATCATCATCCGTCCCCTCCCCTACGCCGATCCGGACCGCATGTACGTCGTGTGGGAGAACGACCAGAACGGAGAGCGCAACAACATCGGGTTCGCGACCTACACCGACGTGCGCGGCTCGGCCACGACGCTCGCCGCGGCCGCCGCGCTCGGCGACTGGCAGCCGGTGCTCACTCACAACGGCACGGCTGAGCAGCTTTCCGGGGCCAGAGTCTCCTGGAGTTACTTCCGTACACTGGGCGTGCGCCCGGCGCTGGGAACCGATTTCACCGCGGAGGACGACGCGCCCGCGCGCCGCAACGTCATCATGCTTTCGCACCAGATATGGCGCACGCGATTTGCTGGAGACTCGAGTGTCATCGGGTCCTTCGCGGATATCGGCGGCACGCAAATGCGGATCGCGGGGGTGATGCCGCCCGCCTACGACGACGTGCTGACGCCGGGCGCCCAGATCTGGCGCGTGCTGGGCTACGACGCGACGCTCCCCTACGCCTGCCGCTCCTGTCGCCACCTGCGCTTCGTCGCGCGGCTCAAACCCGGGACTGCTCTCGCGGCGGCGCAGGCCGAGCTCAACGGCATCTCCGCGCGGTTGGTGCGCGACAACCCCAAGGATTATCCAGCGGCAGGATTCCAGCTGGTCCAACTGCAACACGAGGCGACCCGTGAGGTGCGCCCGGCGCTGGGCGCCCTGCTCGCAGCCGTAGTGCTGCTGCTCGTAATCGCCGCCGCCAACGTGAGCGGCCTGCAGCTCGCCCGGGCATTCAAGCGAGACGAAGAGTTCGCCATCCGGGCCGCGCTCGGCGCCGGCAGCGGCCGCCTCACGCGCCAGCTGCTCGCCGAAGGGCTGGTGCTCGCGGCGGTCGCCGGCGTCGTCGGTCTCGTGGTCGCGAAGGTGGGACTGATCCAGCTCGTCGGCCGCCTCCCCGCCACGGTACCACGCCTCGGCGCGGTGCAGCTCGATCTCCGTGCGTTGGCGCTCACGGGGATCGTCACGCTCGCGGCAGGGATCGCCGTCGGCCTGACGCCGCTGTGGCACGCCCGGCGGCGCGGGCTCGCCGAGTCGTTGCGCGGCGGTCGCCGGCTGGCGGGCACTTCACATCGTCTGCGCGGAGCGCTCGTCATCAGCGAGGTCGCGGTGGCCGTCGTGCTGCTCGCCGGCGCCGGCCTGTTAGCGCGCAGTCTCTTCGCGGTTCTCTCGGTGAACGCCGGTTTCGATCCCGCCGAGGCGGCGACCGTCGCGGTCCAAGTGAGCGGCCCGCACTACGACGATTCGGCGACGGTGCTCGTCTGGCACGATCAATTGCTGGCGGCCGTCCGCGCGGTACCCGGCGTCGAGAACGCCGCGATCACGAACCAGCTCCCGTTGGGCGGCGGCTTCGATTCCTACGGCATCCAGGCGGAGGACAAGCCGCTCGACAACCCGGAGCTGGCGCCGAGCGCCGATGAGTACCGCGTTACGACAGGGTTCCTCCAGACGATGCACATCCCGATCGTCGATGGCCGGGACTTCGCCGAGGCGGACAATGCGACCCAGGGGCCGCCGGTGGCGATTGTGAGCCGCTCGCTCGCCCGGCGCATCTGGGGTGAGGAGCGCGCCTTGGGGAAGCGCGTGCACATGGGTGAAGACAACCGGCCCTGGTACACGGTAGTCGGTGTCGCAGGGGACGTGCACCACCGCGGGTTGGATGTCCGGGAAACGATGCAGATCTATGTCCCCACACACCGCTGGTTTTTCACCGACAACGCGGTCGACGTCGTGGTGCGCACGAGCGGCGACCCGGCACGCGTGCTGGGCGCGCTGCGGCGTGCGGTGCTGGAGCCCGATCGCGGCACGGTGATCACACGGCTGGCGACGCTGGCCGAGGTGCGCGCCCGCTCGACGGCGCAGCGCTCGCTCGCGTTCGCGTTGTTCGGCGTATTTGCGGTGATCGCCCTACTGCTCGCGGCGGCGGGACTGTTCGGCGCGCTGGCGGGAGCGGTGGCAGAGCGGTTCCGCGAAATCGGCTTGCGCAGTGCTCTCGGTGCGACGCCGAGGGACATCGTGCGGCTGGTGCTGCGTCAGGGGCTGGGCCTCACGGCGGCAGGCGCGGCGATAGGTTTGGTGGCCGTGCTCGCCGGCGCTGGAGCGATCCGGGCGCTGCTGTTCGGCGTCGGGACGCGAGATATCGTGACGTTTCTGGGAGTCACGCTGGCGGTCACGGCCGTCGCCGCTCTGGCGAGTCTGGTGCCGGCGTGGCGGGCCGTCCGGGTGGATCCGATCGCGGCGCTGCGAGCGGATTAGGAGCAAACATTGGCTCGCCTCCGAGGCGACTGTTAGGATTGAACGATCGCTCACGGGGGAGTTCCGGTGCGGCCCCTGATTCTGGCTGGGATGGGTCTTCTGCTACTCGGTGTGGCGCGTCCGGTGCACGCGCGACAGCTGGGCCCGCTCGACCGGGAACGCGGCGTCCTGATGCTGCACGTGATTCAGAAGGACCTCGCTCAGCGATACTACGACTCCACGTATCACGGGCTCGATCTCAAGGCGTTGTTCGACAGCGCGGAAACGGAGATCAAGTCTGCGCCATCCAACGGCGACATCTTCGGCATCATCGCCGGCACTCTTCTGAAGCTCAGCGATTCCCACACGTTTTTCCTCCCGCCGGCGCGCGTGTCGCAGGTGGACTACGGATGGACGATGCGAATGGTGGGCGACACGGCGTTCGTCTTCACCGTAAAACCGGGAAGCGACGCGCAAGCGGGCGGGCTGAGAGTAGGTGACGCCGTTCTCGGAGTCGATCGATATCGGCCGACGCGGCGTGACTTCACCGACCTCATCTATTGGTTCCACGCGTTGAGTCCCCAAGACGCCCTCACCCTCACCGTCCGTGCCCCGGAACCCGGTGCCCAGCCCCGGCGCTTCGTCGCTCGCGCGAAGGTCAGCCCGGGGCGGGCCATTCTGGATCTGACTGGTCATGACGGCGGCAACGACATCTGGGACCTCATCCGGCGATGGGAGAACGTCAGCCGCTCCCGGGCCGACCAATTCGCGACCGAAGGAGACGTGCTCGTCTGGCAGCTCAAGAGTTTTGACAACGAAGATCAGATGGATCGGGGGATAAAGCGGGCCGCGGGATACGCCGGCCTCGTCGTGGACCTGCGGAACAACCCGGGGGGCGAGGAGCACGCGTTGCAGCGGCTCATTGGGAATCTGCTTGGCCAAGTCGACACGGTTGCGACGATCCACCGGCGACACGAAACGGTCCCGCTCGTCAGCAAGCCGTCCTCGCGACCATATACGGGGAAGCTTGTGGTTGTGGTGGATGCCGGATCGGCCTCCGCATCGGAAATCCTCGCGCGAACGATGCAGCTCAGGCACCGCGGCACGGTCCTCGGCGACACGACCGCAGGGGCGGTGATGCGCTCCGTCGGACAGCAGCACCAGATTGGTGCGGAGATCGTGGTGTTCTACGCAGTCTCCGTGACCGACGCGGAAGTCGTGATGGCCGATGGGGGCCGGCTGGAGAAGGTGGGGGTCGTGCCGGACGTCTTCGTCCTGCCCACGGGCTCGGACCTCGCCGCTGGACGCGATCCCGCGCTCGCCATGGCAATCACTCTGGCCGGCCACCGCATCGACCCGGACTCAGCCGGCCGGTTGCTCCCCCCCGCTCCAGAGAACAGGTAGTCGACGGCCCGCCCGTGCGACCTACTCGTTCAGCCAGTAGGACACTTTCACCAGGAACGTGTTGTCCGGGTGCAGGTGGAAGAGGTCGCGGAAGTCTCCACTCATCCCGTTGGGCCCGGCGAACGGCGCAAAACCGTCGCGCCCCTGCGTCCACACCACGAACAGCGTCGAGCCGGGCCGGTATTCCCACCGTACGACGAGATTCGAGTTGAACTGCTTCGAGTCCACCCCGCCGGGATGGTTCGTGACCGTGG